>WBUR01000042.1 GCA_008933615.1 bacterium
AAAAGTGTTGTCCTTTAAAACTTAAATTTGAGGTTTGTGTTTCCATGATAAGTTCTCCATTTTAAATTTAGAAGAAACTTATCAAAACACCGACTCATTAACATAAGGTCTCAGACTGAAGGGTTCTCTTCCATTTGTGAGCCAACCCGATAAACACATTAAAAAATCAAGCATTTCTAAACCGCGAGAATATAGAATAAACGCTTCGGAATGTCAATATTTTTAGAATTTAAAAAATGCGGGTTGCGGGCGTTATTTTGAAAAAATGTCAACGTTTCTTTTAGTAATTTCCAGATTTTGTCTGCTCACCAAAACTAAGTTTTTGAAATTGATTCCGAAAATTTCCGATGTACGCCATATCCGATCCGTTTCTCTGATATAAACCAGGCTTTCACCGGCCAAAGTCCTTATTGTTGCCTTATCCGGACCCTCCAATTCAATAGATTGCACCTTGGTGCCAAATTTTTGCATCAGCGATGGGGTTTCATCCTTAGAAGCGAACATATGGCTGCAGAGTACTCTAAAAACGTCGTTTTCGGAAGCCGACGATTCAATATCCCTGTACATGAACGTATCTTGCTTAAAAGGTATGGAAAGATTATCGATAGCCTGCTCCTTTAGTGCGTCTGGATATTCAGAACGGATAATCGCGACCACTTCGCGGGTTGTATGGAGGTATGAATGAAAATCGGCTTTTGTATCCGATGTGAGGAGTTCATACACTGTTTGATAGTCTTTGTCGCCGAATGCGAGGACAAATTTATTATGGGCGCCGTCCGGCGTAGCGGGATCCATATTAGCAGAACCGCAGCTCAGGTTCAGTATCACCAGACCGCCTAAAAATAAAATACGAATCATGATATCCTGTCCAGACTTTTTTGACAACGTATTCAATGACGGCCTTATATGCAAGAGGCATGTATAGCATCAAAATAAGAATCAAAATGCTTGCAAGAAAAGGGTGGAAATGTTATGTTACGCCAATGAAGGTCCTCACACGAAACACTGATTTTACAGCCTCTGTTGACAGCCCGGTTCTAGCTGAAAAACCGAATTTACTCGGTATGACGTTGGACGAACTGGAAACATTTTTCATTTCGCTGGGCGAAAAAAAATTTCGCGGCGCACAGGTTTTTCAATGGTTGTATAAATACGGCGCTGAGTCATTTGACGATATGACCGATATTTCGAAAACGCTGCGGGAGCGATTAGGAGAAGCGGCCGTGATTCATCATGCGGCAGCCATTAAAACGCAGCAATCGGGGGAGAAAGAAGCTTATGCCACTAAGAAAATCTTGTTCGAATTGACGGACGGCCGGAAGATCGAATCGGTATTCATTCCAGACGACGAAAGGCGAACGGTTTGCATTTCCACACAGGTTGGATGCGCCGTCGGTTGCGAATTCTGCGCAACAGGATGGATGGGGTTTAGCAGAAATCTAACGGTCGGCGAGATCGTCGGACAATTAATTTATATTCGGAAATATATTGACCCCGGTATTTCCAATGTCGTTTTTATGGGTATGGGCGAACCCTTTCTAAATTATGAGAATGTGATTTCGGCCGCGCAGATCATTGCTAATGAAAAAGGCGTCGGCATGGCGGCGAAACACATCACCATTTCTACCTCCGGTATTATTCCCAAAATTTATGAATATGCGGATGCCGGTCACCCTTATAATCTGGCGATAAGCCTGAATGCGACCACAGAGGAGGTGCGCCAGCGTGTAATGCCTATTACAAAAAAATATCCATTGACTGAATTGCTTCAGGCGGCCAAACATTTTAATTCCACCCGTCGAAATCCAGTTACGCTCGAATACGTCTTGATGGCGGATGTGAATGATTCTAACGCCGATGCGCTTCGGCTAAAAAAACTTGCGTCTGAGCTCGGGCGATGTAAAGTTAATGTTATACCTTATAATCCGATCGAAGGACCGGCTTTGAAGAGGCCGTCGCAAGAGAGGATTGATTATTTTATGAAGCTGGTTTCCTCTATTCAGAGCCCGTTGACCTTGCGGAGAAGCAGAGGAACGGATATCTCGGCGGCCTGCGGACAACTTGCAGTCAAAAATTAGTTTTGAGGAACATTTCATTTATTCACACTTAACCGGAGGTGTCGGGTATGAAAGCGAATCAAAAACAAATCAAAGGCCGTCCGCGAAAAGCGCCCGCAGGCGTATCGGATACTGCATGGATCAAGGCCAACTGGGACATGATTTCAAAACACTACGCAGGCCAATGGATTGCAGTTTTTCATGAGTCGGTGATCGCTAATGGGCATAATCCGGAAATAGTTCATCTTAATGCGAAAGAGATTGTTGGCGATGTAACTTTTACTGTAAAATACATAGAAAAGGGAATCGTATTTCTGTAATGAATATTCTAAACAGCAACGTGTTGACATATTTGGAAACGACTAACTTATAACCTTCAGGCTCGTATGCAAACTTCTTTCCGGCTCACGCTTTTTCTTCTCGTGACCACTTTTTTTATTCAATCTGAAATTAACGGCCAGCTGCCGCAGACGGTAAAGCTCAGCGTGAATATAAGTTCAGTGGATGCGGCGTCATTTACACTTGACGTTAAAGCGGTAATTGACCCGCAATATCATATCTACGGCGTTGAACAACTGGATGGTCCGGTTCCGACGACCGTTGTGACGCATTTGCCTGCCCACATCAGACTGTCCGGCGATTTGATCAGCCCGAAAGGGAAAAAGCATTTTGATGAAGGATTTGGAATCGACGTAACTTGGCATTCGGGAACGCTTGTCTTCAAACAGCCGCTCGAAATCACGGGGCCGTTACATACCGGCGATACGATCGGCGTGGAATTTCGTTATCAGGCTTGCACGGAGTCTTACTGTCTCCCTCCGAAAACCGTTAAAGCAACGTATTCGATTCCGCTATCTGTCATTTCCGCTTCGCAGAAAATAAATCAAACCGCTGCCACCTTTACAAAAAACGACGCTCAGAACGATAAACTGATCCATAATGACCAATCGGCTATTAAAGATACCGTTTTGTCGTTTGTTAAAGGAAATTTGGCTATCGAAAGTTCAGATAAAACAGTTTTGGAGCGAACCGCTTCGTATGAATCGCTGCGTAGTGAGTCGCTGGCTTCATTTATCGGTTTGGCATTTCTGACGGGCTTTCTTGCGTTATTGACGCCTTGCGTATTTCCCATGATTCCGATTACAGTATCGTATTTTACAAAACATTCGGCAACGTCGAGATTTCAGGCGATCAAGCAATCGATAGTCTACATTCTCGGAATCATAGTTTCGTTTGCCCTATTCGGCTGGCTCATGTCGTTGATTCTTGGTGCATCCGGCGCGCAAAATTTCGCCGCAAATGTGTGGGTCAATATGACTATCGGGGTATTATTTGTCGTTTTTGCTTTGAGCCTGTTCGGTGTTTTTGAAATAAGGCTACCGTCGTTTATTGTAAATTTTTCTCAGCAGCACAGCGACACCGGGCGCACGATCGGAACGTTGTTTGCCGGAGTGACGTTCACTTTGGTTTCCTTTACCTGCACGGTTCAGTTTCTCGGCCTTTTGATGGTTGCCTCGGCCAATGGAGAATGGTTCTTGCCTGTGATCGGTATGTTATGTTTTGCGACGGCATTCTCAGCACCCTTTTTCTTTTTGTCTCTTTTTCCGCAATATCTTGCCAACATGCCAAAAAGCGGAAGTTGGCTGCATGCCACTAAGATTGTAATGGCGTTCATAGAAGTTGCCGCTGCGTTTAAGTTTTTCAGTAATGTTGATCTCGTTTGGGATACTCAAATCTTAACGCGGCCGGTCCTGCTTTCTATATGGATCGTATTGTTTGGCATCTCGGGTTTCTACTTACTCGGAAAAATCAAATTTTCAGAAGACGATACGGTGGAGTCCGTCGGCGCCGGCAGAACGGGTCTGGGAATATTCTTTTTAAGCTTAACAACTTATCTGCTGTCCGGGCTTTTTGGACATCCATTGCAGGCCGATCTTGATTCCTATCTTCCGCCGGCAGATTATGGAGCGATCCATAGTGTGCTTTCATCAGCAGAAACGGACGAAAACGAATGGATCGAAAATTATCCTGCAGCACTGGCACGGGCACGCGAAACGGGTAAACCGCTTTTCATTGATTTTACTGGGAAGACATGCACAAATTGCCGCTTAATGGAAAAAACAATATTTGTTAGAGAAGACGTAGATGAACTTTTTGGCCAAATGGTATTGTCGCGTTTATGGACGGATTTTGGCGAATCACAGGAAATGAATCAGGAGTTACAGCAAAAATTAGTCGGCAGCGTTGCCCTGCCGTTCTATGTGATCATTGATCCTGAAGAAAATGTGCTGGCAACTTTCGGCGGGCTGGAAAGGAACCCGGAGATTTTTAAAATGTTTCTGAAAGACGGATTGGAGAAAATGAAAATTACGGCAGATATTCGAAAAAATTGAAATAAAGGACAACATGAAACAGATATTTATTGCAATGGCGGTCATTTTTATGATGGTCTCCATTTCCTCTTGCGGTAAAAAGGAAGCCGGTTTGGACGGAGCAGTTGATTTTTCAATTACAGACCTGGAGGGGAATTCGGTTAAACTTTCTGAATATAGAGGCAAAACGGTATTACTGAATGTTTGGGCAACCTGGTGCGCTCCTTGTATCAAGGAAATTCCTGATCTGAAAGAGATACATGCGGAATACAAGGACAGAAACGTCGTTGTCTTGGGCGTTCTGCTGGAGTCGCAATCGCCGGAGGCTGCCAAGCCAATGGTAGTTGATCAACTGCAGATCAATTATCCCACATGGTACGGCGACGACGCCTTTGCAAAACAATTTCAGATTCAGGCGTTTCCGACGACTATAATTATTGATAAAAACGGAAAAATGGTCAGCCGTAATGTTGGGCTTCAGAACAAGGAACGATTCTTGAATTTGTTGAAAGCGGCGGGTATTTGAACGATTTTGATTTAATAAGCACTCGAAATACAAAAAGATCCAATCCGATTAACTCCGTCCATTTCGCGTCATTCGTGCCCTAATATTACGAATGTTTTCATCGCAGCATATCTTCCAACGCCGTCGAGACATCCGTCTTCTCATCCCGGTACTTGATAATTATTGGCGTATACAATGATAAGTTTTTTTCTCTTGCAAAAATATTGGATACAATGGGGCGCGTACCCGCTACAACCACCGCGCCTTCCGGAATAATGAGAGGTTCTTCTTTTGTTTTACGGTAGACGGAACTTGTGACCAGATCATAAACGGGTGTTCCGCCGGTCAGGATCACGCCCGCGCCGATAACCGCTCTGGTTTTCACAATGGTTCCTTCATAAATGCCGCAATTGCCTCCGATCATCACATCGTCTTCAATGATTACCGGCATGGCGCCTATAGGTTCTAATACACCGCCGATTTGCGCCGCGGCGCTGAGATGAATATTTTTTCCTAGTTGCGCGCAGGAGCCCACAAGTGCATGGGAATCAATGAGCGTTCCGGAGTCCACAAACGCGCCGACATTGATGTACGCCGGGGGCATGATCACCGTTTGCGGTGAAACGTAACATCCGTCGCGGATACTGCTGCCGCCGGGTACCATTCGTACATTATCTTTCGCAACTAAATTTTTTAACGGATAGGTATCCTTATCGAAAAAACGGAATCGTCCGTCGATGGACATATCGGTCAGCTTGCCGATTCGAAAGCCCACCAAGATGCCCTTTTTCACCCATTCATTAACGCGCCAGTGTCCGTCATTTTTTTCTGCCGCGCGAATATCGCCGCTATTGAGCATTTTTTTGAAATTATAAAAGACTTCCAGCGCGTCATCTTTTTTAATTTCTTCGGCGGGCGAATTATACAGCGATTCAACGGCGGATATCATTTCCAGTTTGTTCATATGTTTATCGTGTTTAGAAATTTCTTGAGCTTGGGGTTTTTATATGATAAAATACAACTATCGGGTCAAAAATCCAATCTGAAAGAAAAGCATAATGCCATATCGATTCTACTTATTTGCTTTAGTTATTCTGAATATTGCAGTACCGGATATTTCAGCGCAACAGAAGTCGGTGATCGCAAAAAAGGGCGCGGTGGTTTCTGTAGATGAATTCGCCTCCAAAGCAGGCGTCGCCATTCTCCAAAAAGGCGGCAACGCCGTTGATGCGGCAGTGGCAACGGCTTTTGTATTAGCCGTCACGTATCCGCAGGCCGGTAATATCGGCGGCGGCGGATTTATGCTGATTCGAATGAAAAACGGCGAATCGGCGGCCATTGATTACCGCGAAAAAGCGCCTGCCAGATCCCACGCGCGGATGTTTTTGAATTCAGACGGCTCGGTGGATACGGTTTCGAGCAATTACGGTTATCTCGTGTCCGGCATTCCAGGGACCGTGCGGGGACTGGAAGCCGCATGGAAGAAGTACGGAAAATTGCCTTGGAAAGAATTGGTCATGCCCGCCGTCATGCTTGCAGAAAATGGTTTTAAGTTAAGTCCACAATTGGCCGAATATCTGGAATCCAGCCGGTTTGAGTTATCAAGGTTCGATGAGACAAAACGAATTTTTTTCAAAGCAAATGGCGATGCGTATCGAGCCGGGGAACTTTTGATTCAAAAAGATCTTGCCGGGACACTCCGTATCATTGCAGAGGAAGGAGCGCTTGCGTTTTATGAGGGAGCGCTTGCAGAGGCCATGGTGGCGGATGTGTCGAACAACGGCGGCATATGGACCGAAGACGATCTGAAAAATTATCAGGCGGTGATACGGAAACCGATTGTCGGAACGTATCGCGATTATGAGATTCTCGGTATGCCGCCGCCGTCGTCGGCCGGGGTCGTATTAACGGAGGTGCTCAACATTCTTGAGAATTTTGAACTGAAGCAAAACAATCCTGAATCATTGCATATCATTATTGAAGCCATGCGGTTTGGTTTTTTTGATCGGATCCGATTCTTAGGCGATGCAGACTTTCTAAAATTACCGACGGATAGACTAATCTCAAAACAGTACGCTAAAGATCTTGCAAGAACTATTGATAAAGCCAAGGCTATGCCGAGCGTGAAAATGAGCGAAGATATTTCTGTAATTGACGAATCTATGGAGACAACTCACTTTTCGGTTGTTGATATGGATGGGAATGTGGTCTCCAATACCTATACGATAGAGGAATGGTTTGGTTCAGGAGCTGTGGTGAAAGGGTTGGGTTTTCTGTTGAATAATGAGATGCATGATTTTAATATTGAGCCTGATGTTTCCCTTTTCAAAAATCAAAAAGGAAATAGTCCCAATCTTATCGAGCCGGGCAAGCGTATGTTAAGTTCCATGGCGCCAACTATAGTGCTAAAAAACGGTAAGCCGTTATTGATCACGGGTTCTCCCGGCGGGAAGACTATTATTAATACGGTACTGCAGGTTATAATTGGTGTTACTGATTATCAGTTGACGTTGCGAGAAGCTGTTGATTATCCGCGTATAAATCATAACTGGATACCGGATCGGGTAACAATAGAAAAAAACAGGTGGGATGCAAAAATAGTAAACAGTTTGAGATCAAGAGGACACAATATATTAGAGGTTACTTATTTAGGCGATGCACATTCGATTTGGATCGATCCTGTAACCGGGGTGATCTACGGAGAGGCTGATATGCGCAGATACGGATGGGCAGAGGGGTATTAAATAATGTGCTTATCGGGTTTACTCACAAATGGAAGAGAACACTTCAGTATGAGCGTAGTCGAAGACTGATTTTACTAAACTTGGTCATGGTTCGACTCCGCTCACCATGACGTATGTGACTAAACCCGATAAGCACATTAAATAATGGGTACTGAGTAATAAATAATTAATGATCGCTCGTGTTAAAATCGAAGTGACGGAGAATCAAAGATAAATATTACTCATTATTCATTATTCATCAAAGCTTCTCTACAACTTTTTTCATGATCGCCGTCATTTTCGGCTCTGTCTCACCGGCTGTTTTGAGAATTTTCTTAATATCGACCGGTTGCAGTGAATCGGGAAAACATTCGTCGGTGACAATTGAAAAACCTAAACAAGCGATGCCCATGTGGTTAGCAACAATAACTTCAGGAATAGTAGACATGCCGACCACATCCGCTCCGATATACCGCAGAAATCGATATTCCGCACGTGTTTCCAGATTGGGCCCCATCACGGCAACATAAACGCCGCGCTGAACTTTAATTTTTTCTTCAAGCGCAATTTGCTCCGCCATCGCGCTAAGTTTTTTTGAATACGGTTCGCTCATATCCGGGAAACGCGGTCCGAGGCTGTCTTCGTTCTTACCGCGCAGCGGATTATCGCCAAGCAAATTGATATGGTCGTCCATGATCATGATATCACCGGCCACATATTGGGGATTCATCCCGCCGCACGCATTGGAAACTAAAAGCGTTTTAACTCCCAAAAATTTCATTACTCGAACGGGAAATGTGATTTGCTGCATGGAGTAGCCTTCATAGAAATGAAATCGTCCCTGCATGGCCACTACGTTTTTTCCGCCGAGTTTGCCAAAAATTAATTTTCCGGCATGGCTCTCAACGGTAGAAAGCGGGAAGTGGGGAATGTCAGTATACGAAATTTCAGTTTCCTTTTGAATATCAAGCGCCAACCCACCCAGTCCCGTTCCAAGGATTATACCAACGGGGGTTTCCATATTTGTTTTTTTTCGTATCGATAGAACGGCTTCTTGAATTTGATCCAGATAGCTACTCATTTTTTCTCCGATTTCTTTTTTTCCAGTTCCGCGTAGATGTCATCGATCATATCTTCCGGTTTTTTCTTGGCGTATTCTCCCAGCATCTTGTCAAAATCAGCTTTCTTAAATATGCCGGTCGGATTTGTGCTTAGGCTATCTAGGTCTTCAATGGCTTTCTTTTTGTCATCTTTTTTTTCATCGTCTTTTTTGTCGTTTTCGCTCATGTTTTTTCCTCGGGATTGGAGTTATCTTTTTGTAATGATTTTTTCTTTTCAAGTTCGGCATAGATCTGATTGATCATTTCCTCCGAACGAGTGTGAATATCATCGCCGAGCATTTTGTGAAAATCCGCCTTCTTGAACATTCCCGTCGCGTGTTCCGATATGGCATCGAGATCATCGAGCATTTGCTGCATCTTTGCCTGAGCTTCCGGATCGATTAGGCGTGGCTCCTCGTTATCCTTGTAGCGGCTCAACGCATGGGCAAGTTCCTGGGGAATATCGTCGAGCTCGACATCGCTGAGAAAACTATCAATGCCATCCACTTGTGTCAATTCCAAAGAGGTTTCATCCACTGCATTTTCCGATGGTGAGTTTTTCGAATGGGCGGAATCAGTTTCCATTGCATCCGTTACGGTGTCGATATTTACGTCTGTGCCGGAGTCCGTGCGCAGCGGTTCCTCGCTGTCCGCAATGATTCCAAGCAGAGCCATCTGCGACTTTAGATACTCTCGTAAATGGGCGGCCACTTTTGAGCGCTGGTCGAGCAGGAATTTTGTTTCCGAGGCGATCCTGTCAGCCTGTTTTTTGGATTCTGTAATGATGCGTTCCGATTCGGACTTGGCTTTTTGGAGGATGAAGTCGGCGTCAATTTTTGAATCCATCAGGCGCTCCACCTTCGCCATTTCATGTTTATAGCTCTGGAGCATTTTTTCGTTTTCATTGAGTTGAATTCTTAAATGTTCCATTTCATTTTCAACGAGTTTGATTTTCTGCAGGAGAGCGGCATTTTCATTATTTAATTCGGTATAATTCTCTGCCACGACCTCTAGAAAAGCAGATACCTCGTGGCGGTTATAACCACGGAACGCACGCTTGAACTCCTGATGCAATATATCGGTCAGTTCCAGTCTCACGATTTTTCCTCCATTTGGTTAGAAGCGGCCGGTAACAAACTCTTAACTGCACGCTTGCGCTTTCCGAAAATAGCCGTTCCGATACGAAGATGCGTGGCGCCTTCTTCGATAGCAATCTCAAAATCATTGCTCATTCCCATGGAAAGGCAGTGCATGTCCACGTTCGGAATATTCTGATCTGCTATAAATTCCTTCAATTCCCGTAATTTCTTGAAATACGAGCGGATCTTAACGGTATCGTTTGCTGTGGCTGCAGTCAGTGCGCCGATAGTCATGAGCCCTTTGATCTTCAGGTTCTTAAGTTCCGAAACCTGTTTGACCAATTCGAGTGTATCATCGGGATCAATACCATACTTTGGTTTTTCGCGCGAAGTATTGACCTGAATTAAAACCGGCATAATTTTGTCTTTGGTATAGGACCTTCGATCAATCTCTGCGGCAAGCCTCAATGAATCCACGGAATGTATGATGTCAAAAAGTTCAACGGCTTGCCGAACTTTGTTGGTTTGCAAGTGTCCGATATAGTGCCATTGAACGTGGGACAGGCTCTTATCTTTCTGCAGTATGGGCAGTTTTTCTTTTGCTTCCTGTACTTTATTTTCTCCGATGTGATGAATGCCTGCATTTAGAGCTTCTTTGATCTCTTCCACACCGTACGTTTTAGAAACCGCTATCAATTGGATGTCTTCGTGCTTTCGGCCGACGCGTCGGCACGCATCCTTAATACGCTGAATAGTCGCGTGTACTCTATGCCGGGTAGTATTAGATTCCATTATAAGGTATCCTGTATTTTATTCTGCGTTTTTGCCGAAGCCGGACCGGATTCTTGCTTCCGGGTCGGTTTCAATTTTAATGCGTTCAATACCGCCGATCACGTGTTTTAAGTACTTGGTCAGCACGTTATCGCCAAGATAGATGATGGACAATATCATTTTTTCATGGGCAATTTCAAAGCCGATACTGCTGAACGTCACTTTCTTGATATACTTTGTCAGTTCCGGGTTTTTTTCAACCGCCTCTAATTTGCTTGCCAGCTCTTCGTCCAGGGGGAAACGCTGGTTAAAAGCCAGAAAAGGCTCTCCAAATTGCGCAAATCGAAACTCATGTTCAGTGATGGCGTCCGAGAGGCGGCGAATGCCCTCGGATATGATCGGTGAAATAGCGCTTCCGTCCGTTGTAAAAACTTTTGGGGATCCGAATTTATCCGATAAAATAAGTCCGATGCTGTTGTGCTTTTCTATGATCTTCTTAAAAAATAATTCGATAGCGACGTGCGGTATGTGGCTTCGGTTTTTTCTAGACTCAAATATCTGCGCAACTGTCAGGATATCTTCTTTGATCTTGCGGATCGCACACTGGGAATCCAGGTGATAACAGCCCTCATTCAAACATGCTTCGATCGACTCGGAACAACCGGTTCGTTCCTTATAATCCAGTAAATTTTCGAATTTATTACGTATATCCTTTTCGTTGGCTGAAATATTAAGCGCCTCGCTGTAGTAAGCGACGGCAGTCCGAATCAGCGCCTCAAGAAAGTTTCTAAGCTGATCATAATTCAGTTCTTCTATAAAAGAATCGTATTCCTTATAGATATGAAATCGGCTTTTGATTCTATTTATTTTGTCATCGTCAAAAAGCCGCGAATCGAGTTCGAAACTTTTCTGAAAATTGCCAGTTTCACCGCCCGAAATTTTCTGCACGACTTCAGGCAAAACGGCATCGTGAATCTTTACTTCCATTCGATTAAATCAAATTTCTGGATGTGGTTCCCATAAATTTAAACAATATATTTTTTAAAACCTTAAAAATCAATAAAAATGTCCTGCCCTTAAATTGCACAATTCCATAATTTTGTATTGAAAGATAAAAGAAAATACATTATCATTCATATTAATTAATACTTTAATTAGAATTTCTTATTTCACTGAAGGATAAATCCATGGTCAAAAGAGCTTGGTTCGTTTTTATAGCGGCTACATGCCTGCTTTTCATTAGTAACCATCAGGCAGAAGCCCAATTTACGGTTAAAGTGGATCAGGACACGATTTTAGCGGGCGATCAGGAAGCAAAAATCATCGTTTCACCGTCAAAGGGGGAGGCCAATCTGAATTGTGTTTCCCGGAAGGGCGGCGGAAATTTCAGTGATTTTAAGACTGTTCAATCAACAGAAGGCAGTGTCAGCCAGGCTACTTTTACAAGCCCTTTTCCTGGCGAGGTTGAAATCGACGTCTTAGACGGAAAATTTAACAAGATCGGAAAGACCAATATCACCGTGGTTGCTCCTACAATAACGGTAATGGAAGAAAAGTCGGTAAATAGCATTGATTGGCAGAATAAGACAATGCCTCTTTACGTGCGTGTTACGGATCACCGTGATAATTTGGTTAAAACGGCCTCACTCAAATGTAAATTAACGGAAATTGTCGGGAAAAAAATCGTGTCGACGACATCCAAAGTCACCGAGTTTGTACTGCGCGCTGATTATTATGAAGCAACGATAACCGGTTTAAAAGACGCTTCATATCGGCTTGAGGTAATAGATGTCAATCATCTTGAAGCGTTTGATGCTTTGGATAACCCTGATAATCCGCATCCGTCTGCTGTGATTGAAGGACTAAACATTTCCTTTTAGATCGATTCAATCTTATTGATTAAACCCCGTGGTGGAGACGTATGGGATGTCCTGTCACGGGGTTTTATGTTTTGTGAACTATTGTACATAATTACCGGGCGATGTTGCAAGTTGAGATTATTCAAGAAAGCATCTTAGGTAATTTAAAATCGATGAGTTTGTTGTATATTGAAATCAAGTAAACTTTGTATGGTATTTAGCCGCAATCGTATTATCATCCTGACAATGCTGCTTTTCACATGGGGTTGCGCCAGTATGCAGCCGCCGGGTGGAGGCCCTGAAGACAAAGAGGCGCCGGAAGTTATATGGACAATTCCGACAAATGATTCGGTAAGAGTTTCCAGAAAAGTGGATATTTTTGTAGCATTCAGTGAAAAAATGAATCACGAAACAGTTGAAAATGCCGTTTATCTGTCGCCGCATCCGGCCGGAGAGATCAAGTTCAGCTGGAAAAAGAATGTAATGAAGATTGAGCTTGAGGATTCACTGGAAAGCAACAAGACCTTTGTGGTTACGCTGGGTACGGATGGAAAGGATATTCATGCAAATGCGCTTCAACAAGCCTACAGTTTTGCTTTTTCGACCGGAGATTCCATTGACCGTGGCTCTATTAACGGCCGCGTCATAGCAGAAAATACAAGGGGAATATCGGTATGGTCATACAGACTGGCTGGACAGGCAAATGAAGACAGTCTGGTTTATATCAAACGTGCAGATTATATAACGCAGGTTGGCGCCGGAGGCAAATTCAAATTATCGTATTTATCGCCGGGAAAATATCGGGTATACGCTATCGCAGATCTCGACGCGGATTATTTATATACGCCGTCTTCGGATTACATAGGGTTGCCGTTTAAAGACATTACGGTCGAACCGGCCAAACTTGAGGCAACCGGTAGTGATTTCATGATATTTCAGGAGGACACGGCAAAATTTGCGCTTCAAACTGTCGTTCCCGTAGACCGGAGTTTGGTCGTTGTCGGTTTTTCGAAATCGCTGATGACGGAACTCTATTTTGAAACTGGAAGCCGGTTTGACGGGCTCAAAAATCATTTCAGAATGACCGACAGTGCGAGCGGAACAGATATCCCAATCAGAGATGTTTACCTGAATCCGGTGAAATTAAACGAAATAAAAATTTTGACCGTACCTAGAAATATCCAACGACGGCATGTTTTGTCGGTCCGGAATTTATTTTCACAAAGCGGAGAAGAGATAGTTTCAGGTGACATGAGTTTTGAAGGCGGAGATGATAGTTCCAATATCAAAATCGATATGGAGATGTTCAGCCCTCAAACTAAGGACGGTATGATATT
The DNA here is from genome assembly GCA_008933615.1 of bacterium. Lineage (NCBI taxonomy): Bacteria > bacterium. The sequence goes on from WBUR01000042.1 coordinate 13,804, forward strand.
GGCAAATGACGGTTTCGGGTTTCGATTTTCTAATGGCGTTCACAGGGCTTCATTTGAAAAATATTTTCAGATGCGGGATAGTTTAGGAAATCAAGTGAACGGTTTGTTTACATGGGCTCACTCCGCTCAAGTAGAGTTTCAGCCGGCGGTTTTGCTGCAAAGCCGGATGGCTTATACAATAGATATCATTGCGGATTCTGTGATGGATTGGTCTGGAAAAGTGTTTGGCGATACGGTAATAAAGTACTTTGTTAATTCATTTAAGACGGACAGCCTCGGCTTTGTTTCCGGGATTGTTAAGGATGACGATTCCGTCAAAGCAGGAACGTATTACATTACCTGCCGTAATCTGAATCGCGGCATGCGGGATCATACCGTTCGGATAGACAAAACCGGCGTTTTTAATCTGAACTATCTCGTTCCGGGCCGCTACAGCGTCGTTGCCTTTAAAGATGAGGACGGCAATGGCATCTACAGTTACGGGCGCGTTAGTCCAATAATTTTTTCTGAACGATTTACAAGTTACGCTGATACGGTGGTAATTCGGCCCAATTGGGAAACATCAAACATCCTACTGCGTTTTAAGGATTAGCTTTTTTGAAAGGAATCGTATATGAAACGAGTGTATTATTTATATCAGCAGGTTAACGGCAGAAATTTCCGTATCGAAGAAGGGCAGGAAATTTCGTTTGGGCGTGCTTTTGATAACACGATTCACGTTGACGACGCCTCGGTATCGAGGCATCACGCGGTCATTAAATGGAAAAAAAGCACGATGTATATTACGGACCTGCAAAGTACGAATGGAACTAATGTGAATGGGGAAAAAGTTCAAGACAATTTTTATTATGAACTGAATTATACAGACGAAGTGAAAATCGGTAATGTCGCTTTCAAAGTATTGGATGAAGAGTCGGTTATAGAAAAAAATTTCGAAAATAATTTAATGCCGGCTAAAACCATCGCGCTTGATCCCGAAAAACCAAAACGAACATTAGATAAAAATGATTTTGAAAATAACCCGTAATACCCTCAGGAGGTTTCTTGCATGAGAATTAGTTGCTTAAATAACCGGATTGCCGTATTTATTGCGATTTTGCTTTTCGTAGGTTGTGCCGCAAAACAAACTACTATCGCTGACCGCAAACCCATAGAAACCGTCGTAACCTCCAAGGACTCCCTTAGAAATGGCCGTACGTCACTAAACGACTCATCGTTAATGCGATCTAAAAATGAAGAGATCAAACGTGCTGGAATCGCCATAGACGCCGATCTTGTGGTCTTGAAGGCGGTAGGAGATTCGTTATATATAGCCGAGAATTTTGACGAGGCGTTGCCGGTGTGGATCAAAATCGCAGAAAAAGCCGGTAACGATAGATCGTTGGCCTGCGAAGCGCATTTTGTTCTAGGTAACATTTTTTTCCAAAAGGCAGAATACGGCAAGGCAGAAATTGAACTTAGATTAGCGATTAGTGCTGACTCGTTATTAATCGACGCGCATCATAGCCTCGGATTGCTATATTTCACGAAAGGGGATTATAACAAAGCAATTACTTCATTTCAAAACGTTTTGGCATTAGCGCCCGGCGATTCGGATGCAACATATTGGGTCGGTTACACGATCGGTTCGCAGGCCTATGAAGCAGGGCTTAGCGATTTTAATATCGAATGGTATGACAGAGCCATAGAACATTTTAAAACGGCGGCCGAATATCTTGAATCCGACACATCGGCAAATTACAAGATTTATTTTTTTCTCGGCAAGGCTTTCATCGAAAAATTAGCATACGATCAGGCTTTGGTTTATTTGAATAAATGCATCGAGTTAAATCCCATGTTAGCGGATGGCTATACGGAGTTGGGCAGCGTGTATTTTGCGCGGCGCGATTTTGAACATGCGATTTCTTTTAATGAAAAAGCGATCTCAATAAGCCAGAGTCATCCCAAGGCGCACAACAATTTGGGGTATATTTATTTCACGATGGGAAACACATTTGCCGTGAACAATGACAAAGTCAAAGCGGATGAGTATTATCAGAAAGCGATAGTGCTTTTTGAGAAAGCGTTAAGTTTTGACCCTAATCTGGACGGCACACGCCGCAACATCACCCATGTAAAAAAGATCATCAGCGGAGAACGAAAAGTTACCGCTTTTACGATGATGCAGGCCGCTGTAAAATCAGAAAACAGTCCGGACAAGATTGCGCAGTTGAAGAAGATCATCAGCGAAGATCGAACCTATGATGATGCCTATAATAATTTAGGCGTAGCCTATTTTTACAGCGGCCATACGGACAGCGCCGTTACGGTAATCGAAAAAGCGATAGAGATCAATCCGTACAACCCACAGGCGCATAACAATTTGGGCTATATGCTGGGTACTTTGCATAAATATGATGACGCGCTGAAACATCTTTTCATTGCCATTCAGATAAAACGTGATTATTTTGACGCTTATCACAATCTGGGTTATGTTTACATGTGGAAAGAGGATTTTGCCAGTTCAAAAAGGATATGGGCACAATTGCTCAAGTCCAACCCGAATAATCAGCAGGCGCAGAAAGGGCTGGCAGAACTTGAACGGCGCGAAGCAATGATCAGAGCGGGAGAAAGTACCACCAAGATTGAGATCAGCGACGATGCTGAAGCAGGAACAATAAAAAACTAGACTGGGGATTTCATGTTATATGCAGTGATCATGGCGGGCGGCGTTGGGACACGCTTCTGGCCGAGGAGCCGGAGCATTAGTCCAAAACAATTGCTGAATATTTTTGGCGAGAAGAGCATGATTCAGCACACGGTTGAGCGTATCCAACCGTTGGTCGAAGCGAACGATATATACATTGTTACTAATATTCACCAAGCTGCTTCTGTGTCGAGACAACTGCCTCAGATTAGCAGTGAGAATATTCTTGTTGAGCCGGTTGGGCGCAATACGGCACCGTGCATAGGTCTAGCGGCGCTTCATATCATGGAAAAAGACCCGGATGGCGTTATGGCGGTTCTTGCAGCGGATCATCTTATCAAACCCGTCGATGCATTCTGCGCAGATATTAGTTTTGCAGCGGAAATAGCAACCCAGACCGGCGCGTGCGTCACATTAGGCATCATTCCAACCCGCCCGGAAACGGGTTACGGATATATACAATATCATGATCATGATCCAATCGGTAGAGACCGAAAAGCCTTTCGGGTTAAGGCTTTTGCTGAAAAACCGAATGCAGACACAGCCAAACGATTTATTTCCAGCGGCGATTTCTTGTGGAACAGCGGTATGTTTATCTGGAAGGCTTGCACGATTTTAAAACTTATTGAGGAGTTTCTTCCTGAGTTGCATGAAGGATTAATTGAGATCAAATCTGTGCTGCATCAAACTAATTATGATGACGTGGTTAACCGCGTCTATCGCTCAGTCAAAAGTATTTCGATTGATTATGGGGTTATGGAAAAAACCAAAGAAGTATACGTGATCAAAAGTCAATTTGACTGGAACGACGTAGGCAGTTGGGAAGAAGTATTTCAGCTATCCAAAAAAGATTCCTTAGGGAATGCCTTGACCGGAAATCACGTTATCATGGACACAACGAATTCGCTGGTCTATTCTCCAGAAAAGGTTGTCGCGATGGTGGGGGTTCATGATCTGATCGTTGTCAATACAGATGACGCATTGTTGATATGCCGCCGGGATCAGGCGCAGGATGTTAAAAAGATTGTTGATGAACTTCAGAGACAAAAACGAAACGAACTACTATAACTCCCTTACTCCATACGATTATGAAAAAAGAAAAAATACTTTCAACGCTCGAAGAAGTTGCTAAACAACTCGATATCAAAGTTCGGCATGAAAAAGGTGATTTTACGGGCGGTTACTGCACCAAAGAAGAAGAGCATATCATATTAATAAATAAACGGCATATGATTGATAAGAAGATTAACGTTCTGGCTCGCGAACTGGCTCCGTATGATTTGACCGGAATTGAGATTCCCAAAGCAGTAATTGAAATTATTGAAAGCGAAAGAAAACGAGCTTCCCAGATAGAGATGGAAGAGCTGGAAGACAGCGAGTAATAATGGTTTCAATGGTTACATTATTTTTATTATACTTTCATGGATATCAGTTCCGATCTGCAGAACAAACTGGATAACCTGCCCAAGACGCCGGGGTGTTACCTTTTTAAGAGCGAACAACAAAAAGTCATCTATATAGGTAAAGCGAAGATCCTGCGAAACCGCGTGCGGCAGTACTTTCAGGAATCCAAGCGCGACGATCTGAAGTTACAGGTGATGGTTTCCAAAGTTCGAGATGTAGAAATTATTGAGACGGATTCAGAAGTGGAAGCGCTGATCCTGGAATCGAATTTGGTAAAGGAATACCGGCCACGGTATAATATTGAACTTAAAGACGACAAGAGTTTTCCATATATTAAAGTAACCGATGAACTTTTTCCGCGTATCTATGTGACGCGTGAGAAAGAGAAATCCGGGGGGCGGTTTTTCGGGCCGTATACGGACGTCAAAAATTTGCGTCACACGCTTAAAACACTTCATCGTATTTTCCCCGTTCGCAGCTGCACGCATCATTTCACGGCGGAAACAGTTCATGCGAAGAAGGTAAAACTATGCTTAGATTACTATATCCATAAGTGCGACGGCCCGTGCCAAGGCCTGATCGGTGCCGATGAGTATTGTAAAATCATCGAGCAGATGGAACGATTTTTGGTCGGAAAAACGAACGTTCTTTTGAAACATATGCGAAATGAAATGCAGGGATATGCTTCGGCGCAGCAGTTTGAGGCAGCAGCGAAGATTCGTGACCGTATCATGGCGATCGAAAACTATACGGAATCGCAAAAAGTCGTTTTTCAGGATCTTTCAGATAAAGATATTTTGGCAGTTGCCGCTGAGGAAGACCAGGCATGCGGCGTAGTTTTTAAGATTCGTGACGGGAAGATGATCGGGAGGCAACATTTCTATTTTACTCGCGTGGAAGATAAAACGCAGCAGCAAATTTTGGAAACATTGATAAAAAATTATTACCTTCAGTCGGATTATGTCCCCAATGAGATTTATCTTCAGTTGGAACCCGATGAGCCGACTGCTTTACGGGACTGGCTTCAGAGCAAATCCGGCGAGGCGGTAGTTTTTGTCGTTCCAAAAATCGGCGAGAAACACAAGCTGGTGGATATGTGCGAACGCAACGCGCGCCTGCTCCTTGGAGAGCTTAAGTTGCAAAAACTGAAAGCGAAGGAGGCCTTTATCCCGAAAGTGCTGCAGAGTTTGCAGCGCGATCTAAACTTAAAAACTCTGCCGCGGAGGATAGAGTGTTTTGATAATTCAAATATACAGGGAAGCGATCCCGTTGCGTCGATGGTAGTGTTCGAAGACGGGAAACCGAAGAAAAGCGAGTATCGAAAATTTAAGATCAAAACGGTGGACGGCCCGGATGACTTTGCCAGCATGCACGAGGTGCTGACACGCCGGTATCTAAGGGTTCTTAAAGAAGGGCTTGATTTTCCTGATATGATTGTGGTTGACGGCGGAAAAGGACAACTTTCTTCGGCGGTGTCTGCGCTTGAGGGGCTCGGTATTACGGTGTCTAAGTCGGGTTCGGATGGCCAATCGATTATCGGGCTTGCAAAGCGAATGGAAGAAATATTTTTTCCGGGTGTAACCGAATCGATCATGATTCCAAAAACATCCTCGAGCATTAAGCTGTTGCAGCACATACGCGACGAAGCGCATCGGTTTGCGATTACGTTTCATCGGGATAGGAGAGAAAAACGTGTTATCATGTCTGAGCTCGATGAAATAGACGGAGTGGGCGAAAAGCGAAGAACATTATTGATCAATCATTTCGGATCAGTCAAGAAACTTTCAGAAGCCGGGATAAATGAAATAGCGGCAGTAGAAGGCATTAACAAAAATATCGCAGGACGAATTTATGAATATTTCAATGAACAGAATGACGGGGAACATGATTTATGAGTGATAATCGCCCAAATAATTTCCTCGAGACACTGAGCGAACGCATATTGATTTGCGACGGAGCGATGGGCACGCAATTATATGACAAAGGGATCACATTCGATCACTGCTTTGATGCAATTAATATATCCCATCCTCAATTGATACGTGACATTCATTCGGCTTATATTGATGCGGGCGCCGATATTATTGAAACAAACACCTTTGGTGGAAATCGTTTTCGTTTGACCCATCACGGTTTTGAGGACAAATTGTTTGACATCAACCGCACAGCGGCAAATCTCGCAAGGGAAATGGCTGACAAGAAGAAAAAAGAACTCGGAAAAGACATTTTTGTAGCCGGATCCGTCGGTCCGCTTGGGAAACCGCTGGAGCCGATCGGAAAAATCAAACACGAGGAAGCGCGCGCATATTTTACTGAACAAATTCAGATTCTAGCTGACGGCGGCGTCGATCTCATCATGATCGAAACGATTTCCGATATCGAAGAGGCCAAAGAAGCCGTGACGGCTGCGCGAGACGTGACATCACTTCCAATTGTTGCGCAAATGAGTTTTACTGAAGACGGTAAAACATTGATGGGTAATAAACCGCAGGAAGTTGTAAAAATATTGAAATCTCTCGGCGCAGACGTCGTCGGCGCCAATTGTTCCGTCGGCCCGCAGGTGCTTCTGGAAGTTTTAGAAAAAATGAACGGAATGGACGATACTTTTTTTTCGATCCAGCCGAACGCAGGATTGCCCCGTTACGTCGGCGGAAGGTATATCTACCTGGCGTCGCCCGATTATTTCGGCGAATATGCTAAGCTGATGGTAGCTGCTGGAGTGCATATTATCGGCGGATGTTGCGGTACAACGCCGGAACATATTCGCTCGATTCGAAATGCGGTCGGCATTCAAGCCCCGAAAAAAGTTGATAAAAAAATTAGCGTGGTTGAACCGGAAGAAGTTACCGTAAAATCGCTAAACCGCAAAGACACGCATCATTCCTCTCTAATAGACAAATTCAAGTCCGGAAAGTTTGTGATCAGCGTGGAATTAGATCCGCCGCGCGGTTTAAATTATGAGAAAGTGATTGAAGGCGCCATCTTGTGTAAAAAACATAATGTAGACGCAATCAATATTGCCGATAATCCTCTGGCCAAAGCCGGCATGACTCCGCTGGCAATGGCATCGTTGATTAATAAAAGCGTGCACATTGAAACGATACTTCATTTTTCATGCAGGGACCGTAATTTATTGGCTATGCAGTCGGAGTTGATGAGCGCGCATGTAATGGATATTCGGACTATCTTAGGTATAACCGGCGATCCGCCGATTGTTGGCGATTATCCGAACGCAACAGGTGTTTTTGATGTTGATTCGATCGGACTGATCAAACTCATTAATAATCTCAATCAGGGGATCGATCTTGCAGGTAAACCTATCGGATCAAAAACTAACTTTTTTAAGGCTTGCGCAGTCAACCCCACCCCGGTGGATTTGGCAAGGGAGCACGAGCGTATTGAACAAAAAATGGCCGGCGGTGCGGATTTCGCTATGACGCAGGTGTTATACGATTTGAAACCTCTAGAAGAATATGCAAAGAAATTCAAAGGACGAATTCCCGTTCTACTCGGCATTATGCCTTTGAGGAACGCAAAACATGCGCAATTCATGCACAATGAAATTCCGGACATCACCATTCCTGAAAAAATACGAGAGCGGATGAATAAAGCCGGTGACCGCGGTCAGGAAGAAGGCGTTAAAATCGCAAAAGAATTTCTGAAAGAAGCAAGGCATCTCGTGGAAGGGGTATACGTCATGCCCCCGTTTAATAAATTCGAAATGGCGTTCGATTTGCTGGAAGTTCTGTAAAATAATAGTATGAAAATTATCACAGAACATAGAAAACTCCGTCCTATGGAGCCGCCTGCTTTAACTCCTGCAGAGCGGCTGCGGTATTTATTTTTGTCCATGCGCCCGGTGCACTGGACAAAAAATATTTTTGTATTTGTTGCTCTGCTTTTTTCGCACCGCCTATTTGATTGGACATCATTTGTTGAGTCCATATATGTGTTCTGTGTTTTCTGTTTGGCTTCAAGTACTATTTATATCATTAACGACATTTTTGACCGGACAGAAGACGCCAATCATCCTTCGAAATGGATGCGTCCGATTACGCGCGGGCTTGTAAAAATACCGCATGCGGTTTTGTTTTCTGCTGGTCTCGGTTCGGTTTCAATACTAATGGCATTTTCAAACGGCTTGACAGTGGGTTTGGTCATCCTGTCGTATTTAACGCTCAATCTCCTATACTCGTTTTTTCTGAAAAAAATTGCCATTGTCGACGTTGGCATTATAGGGTTGGGGTTTGTTTTTCGCGTGCTGGCGGGAGCCGCGGTGCTTGCTGTTGACGTATCGAACTGGATTCTGATATCGACGTTTTTTCTTGCTACACTCGTTGCGTTGTGTAAACGCCGATACGAGATCATGTCGGATCATGCCTCGGTTCATTTCGAACGAGGATATTCACCGTATTTTCTGGATATGCTCATTGTGACGCTGGCTGCATCTGTAATCGGCTCCTACATATTCTATGTTATTTCACGCGGTCAATGGCAAAACGGAATTGGGGTCATGTTAAGCGTCTTAAGCGTATTTTACGGCGTGATTCGTTACCTGCTGATCATCTACCGTAACGAAGAAAAACTGGATCATACACGTCTGATCCTTTCGGATAAACCGCTGGTGGCTTCCGTCCTTATCTGGATAGGATTGTCGATTATTGAAATGTATTATATCAACCCCAATTTACGATTTGAATAGATGCTGAATTCTAATATCAAATTGAAGACAGTTTTACTTTTCAATCCACCCGGTCCATTGTACCAGCGTGGTGAAGACAGGTGCCAGGCTAATATTGAGGAATCGTCTGCCGTGTCGCTCCGGGAGCCGAATGACTTAGCGTACATGGCGGCTATATTGCGACAAATGGGGATTCTGCCTCGCATTATGGACTATCCCGCAGAAAAATTATCGTGGGATAAATATGAGAATGATTTGAAAAAATGGTCGCCTGACGCGCTTATCATGAGCGTGACAACCGCTACCGTTCTGGACGATCTCTATGCATTTGAACTTGCCAAGAAGATCACCCCGTCGATTGTCGCGATTGCGAAGGGCGCATTATTCTTTTCATCGGATTTGAAATTATTGCTCAGACCGCAATTCGCAAGTATGGATTATGCGTTAGCCGGTGAAGCGGAGACCATAATACATGATCTGATTTCCGCCCTGATAGGGCAAACTCCGTTATCAAACATTCCAGGAATTATTTGGAAACATTCCGACGGGCGCTGGATTCGAAATAGACAGAAGGAATTTGAGATCGATTTGGATTCAATTCCATTTCCGGCCAGAGATCTACTGAAGAACGAACTCTATATCCGTCCTGATACGGGAGCTCCGCAGGCTACGATTCAAACCTCACGCGGCTGTCCCTCAAAATGTATTTTTTGTTTGACGCCTGCGATTTCCGGGCAGAGAGTTCGCCAGCGATCGGTTCAGAATATTGTTGATGAGATTGAAGAATGCGTGAGCAAATATGCTATTAGAGACTTTTTTTTTAAAGCGGATACGTTTACAATCAACAAGAAATTTGTAATCGAGCTTTGCATGGAAGTTCTTAATCGGAAATTGGATATTCGCTGGGTTGCCAATAGCCGTGTGGATACGATCGATGCGGAAAGGCTGGAGTGGATGAAAAAGGCCGGTTGCTGGCTCGTGGCATTCGGTTTTGAAAGCGGGGATGACGAGATTCTGAGAAAAATGAAAAAAGATGCAACGGCAGCAGACGCAGTTAACGCGGTAAGAATCGTCAAAGAAGCCGGATTGCGCGTATACGGATTCTTTATGATTGGCCTCCCATGGGATGACCATGTGTCGGTAGAAAAAACGATACGGTTCGCTAAAGATCTGGATTGCGATTTTTCAGAAATTCATATTGCGACCCCGTATGAAGGAACGGAACTTCATGCGATTGCAAAAGAATCAGGTTTACTCAATGATGAAGTCATAGGGCATGATTATTTCCATGATCCGACCATGGCTACGCTTTTCTTGAGCCGTGAGGAGATCATGGATTATAGAAAGAAAGGGCTGCGTCATATTTATCTGTCTCCCAAATACGTCATCAAAACTTTTTCCAATATCCATTCCGTTCAGGAATTCCGCCGATACGCATCGTATGGCATGCGTATGGTTAAGAACGTTGTTATGCAGACCCATCAACGAAATCCAGGCTGACGAACCACCGGTTACCGCATGAATTCAAAACTCAACGATAGGGTCAAATCATTACGTGCGCTGATTGATCAGCATGATTACAAGTATTACGTTCTCAACCGGCCCGATATCTCCGATGAAAAATACGACCAACTTCTTAAGGAGTTAGTTGGATTAGAATCAAAGCACCCCGAGTTAATCACGCGTGATTCACCGACGCAGCGCGTTGGATCGGACCTTACAAAAAATTTTCCAACCGTTCCGCATATTCAGCCGATGATGAGCCTTTCCAATACGTACAGCAAAGAGGAATTGGTGGAATTTGACCTCCGGGTTGGCGAGGTATTGGAGGGACACAAATACGAATACGTGTGTGAATTAAAATTTGACGGCGTGGCGATAAGCCTGATTTACGAAGGCGGATATTTAGTCAGAGGGGTTACGCGCGGCGACGGAGAAAAAGGCGAAGACGTGACGGTCAATATAAAAACTATCCGTTCGATCCCTTTGAGCATGGAAAACAAAACACGCCTGGAGGTACGAGGGGAAGTTTTGATGTATCGCGAAGATTTTATGGTAATGAATCAGCGGCGTACCGAATCCGGAGAAGCGGCATTCGCAAATCCGCGAAATTCTTCCGCGGGGACGCTGAAAATTCAGGATCCGAAAGAAGTTGCCGGGCGTCCGCTGAAGTTCTTCTCGTACTATTTGCGGAACTTGGATCCGTCGGCCAATTTCAAATCCCATTTTGACAGTTTAAAAGAATTGGAAAGATTAAAATTTCCCGTGATGAAAGCGCACCGTGTGTGCAAGGATATTCATCAGGTTTTCGATTTTTGTAAAGAATGGGAAGAAAAAAGGGACACATTACCGTTTGATATTGACGGGGTTGTTATAAAAGTGAATAATATTAGGCAGCAGGAAACGCTCGGGGCCACGGCCAAATCGCCCCGCTGGGCAATTGCATATAAATTCAAGGCGCAGCAGGCGAGCACCAAAGTCCTCGGAATTACATTGCAGGTCGGACGAACAGGCGTGGTGAGCCCGGTAGCAGAACTCGAACCGGTGTTTTTGGCGGGATCGACCATCAGCCGCGTAACATTGCACAACGAAGATTTTATTCGGGAAAAAGATATTCGCGTGGGAGACTTGGTTGTAATTGAAAAGGGCGGAGATGTCATACCGAAGATTTCGAAAGTCATGTTAGAGAAAAGGGCGTCGTCATCCAAACAATTCACTTTCCCGAAGAAATGTCCGGTCTGTAATTCCGAAATCATTAAAACCGAAGGAGAGGCTGCATGGCGGTGTGAAAATATGACTTGCGATGCGCAGATAAAAAAACGCATTGAACATTTTTGTTCACGTGACGCGATGGATATAGAGAATTTAGGAGAGGCTGTCGTGGCGCAATTGGTTGATCGGCATTTGATCAGAGATGTAGCCGATCTGTATTTACTCCGATGGGAGCCGTTAATTGATCTTGAGCGTATGGGACAGAAAAGCGCATCGAATTTGATAAATGGGATTGAAAAAAGTAAACATCAATCACTTGAAAAACTGATTTACGCTCTCGGCATACGTTTTGTTGGCGAAGAATCCGCAAAAGACCTTGCAAAACATTTTAAGGTTTTAGACAAGTTAATGAGTGCGAATACCGATGTGCTGCTTCAGATTCAAGGAATAGGCGAGCGGACAGCCAACAGCGTGGTGCAGTTCTTTAAAAATCCGAAAAACATCGCCGTTATCCAAAAATTGATGAGCGCAGGCGTCAATACAAAACTAACCAGTTCATCGGCGAAGCATGTACCACAGATATTCTCAGGAAAAACCTTTGTTTTGACCGGTACTTTGCCGACACATTCAAGAGACGCGGTAAAAAAAATGATTGAAGAACGTGGCGGCAAAACATCCGGAAGCGTAAGTAAAAAAACGGATTTTGTGTTAGCCGGTGAACAAGCGGGATCTAAATTAGCAAAGGCAAGAGAACTTGGAATTGGCGTCATAGACGAAAACGAATTCATCAAAATGATTGAGAACGCATGAGACCACGTTTTATTTATTATGCTATTTTGTTTCTTCTGTCTTTGGTCGTCATGGGATCTCTGGCCATGTCATCCGGCTTAAACCGTGAGGGAACGATCGAATTGGACAGCATGATCTATGGTACTGCGCCTAAGCCGTTCGTTTATAGGCAACTGATGCCGGTCGCAGTTCGGCTAACGGTACAGGCCATTCCTTCAGACGTGCGAAATGCAATGATCGAAAGAGCGTCGAAGAGTTCGACTATCGCCCGCATTATGTCGCGTCTAAAATTGTCCAGTGACTTGTTTGTTGACTATGCTGTTTCGGTCTTTTTTATCTATGTATCACTCTGGGGATTTCTCCTTTCTTTTCGAGTCCTGATTGACAGATTATATGAAACAAGTCTTTTTTTTGCTGATGCAGTTACGGTGGCCGCATTGGTAGGAATTCCGGCATTTTTCAGTTTCAGCTATATCTATGATATTCCTACGCTGTTTCTATTTACACTCGGTTTAGGGATTATGATAACAAGGCAGTGGGGTTTATATTTGTTTTTCTTTTTTATTGGATGCTGGTCAAAAGAAACGATGATCCTTCTGATAATGGTTTTTGTCATTCATTTTTACTTCAATACGGAAATGGATCGACGTCTTAGGAAGAAATTGCTGGCGGCTCAAATCGGCATTTTTATATCAGTCAAGATTATTTTGGAGATTGTATTTTATCAGAACCCGGGTGGTTTAATTGAATTTCATTTTATTCATAACATACTTTTCGGCTATCATTACTATTTGACTACATTTCTGTCCTGGATCGTTTTAGCATTATTGCTTTTTTATAAGTGGAAAGAAAAACCCGCATTTCTTAAGAATGCTTTATGGATCGGTGCTCCTTTATTTGTTCTAACCTTATTTCTAGGTTTTCTGTATGAAATACGCGATTACGGCGAAGTATATCCTGTATTGATCGGATTAACCGCGCATAGTGTAGCGGCTATTTTAAATATCCCATGCTTACCTAAGGAAAATATATGACACCTCTTAAATGGCACGTTATGGTCGCTTTTACCTTTTGTGTTTTCATGCTTATTTCTCCGGTGCAACGGAACGATAACAAAATCGGCGTCGCGTTGAAAGATCGGCTGTCAAAAATGTCTTCTGACGAGAAAGAACTTGTTTGGGTTTATTTCAAAGACAAGGGAGCGGATATTAATCTGAAAAAAAATCGTGCGTTTCAAACACTGTCAGGTAAAACCCTTAAACGCCGCGCAAAAGTGCGGAGCTCCGATAATCTTGTTGATGAAAGAGATATTCCGGTTTCTCAGAATTATTGCAAAGCAATTGAAGAAAACGGTATCGCAATTCGTAATACATCCAAATGGTTTAACGCAGTGAGCGCTTGGGCTACGCGGGAACAAATTGAAGTTCTGAATAATTTAGATTTTGTAATTAAAATCGATCCCGTAGCGCGATTCCAAAAAAAGAAGGACATCGATGAAAGTGAATCTGTTGAACTGACGCGCGTATTAAATAAAAAGTTGTCGTCCGGGTTTGATTCTTTGTTTTATGGGTACAGTTATTCACAGCTCAAGCAGATTAATGTCCCCGAAATGCATCAACTAGGTTTTTTCGGGCAGGGAGTCACTATCGCGGTTTTTGACGCAGGCTTTAATAATTTAGCGCATGAAGCATTCGACAACATGCAAATCATAGCTAAATGGGATTTTGTGAATAACGATGGGGGAGTCGGAGATAGTGCCGATATGGGGGAAGGATCACATGGTACGAATACGCTTTCGGTTGTTGGCGGATTTAAACAAGGTAAATTGATCGGACCAGCATATCGCGCTGAATATATTCTGGCAAAAACAGAAAACACTGATAGTGAAACGCCATTCGAAGAGGATAATTGGATAGCCGCGATGGAATGGGCGGAAGGTCTTGGCGCTGATATTATAAGCAGTTCATTGGGGTATATTAATTTTGATTCATCCGGTGCGCTGACCTATGACAAAAGCGTATACAATTGGACATGGATGACTGGAGATTCGACGAGGATCACCAAGGCGGCCAATATCGGCGTGGGTATGGGCCTCGTGGTTGTAAATTCCGCTGGAAATGAATATGCCAATATTTCACACAATACGTTAGGTGCGCCCGCGGATGGCGATAGCGTCATAGCTGTTGGCGCGGTCGATGCGTCCGGAATAAGGGCCGTTTTTAGTTCCGTTGGGCCGACAACGCGCGGGCAGATAAAACCGGACGTAATGGCAATGGGCTACGCGGTGAGTATGGCCAGCGCGACCAATACTACCGGGTATGTATTAAACCCGGGAACTTCTTTTGCCTGTCCCCTGACGGCAGGCGTATGCGCTTTGATGTTATCCGCTCATCCGGGACTAACTCCGGCGCAAGTGCGATGGGCGTTGAAAATGACAGCCGATAATGCAGGCAGCCCTAATAACCTTTACGGATACGGTATTATCAACGCTTTGGCGGCATCCAATTATTTTGGGATTACCGGAATACCGGATACAACAAATACGCCGGATCAGTATTTTCTTTATCAGAATGCGTCAAATCCATTTGGCGATGAAACCTTCATAAAGTATGATGTAGCCAAAGCCGGTAACGTGCGAATTACAGTCTATAATATTTTGGGTCAACAGGTGAAAACGTTAATTAATCGGCACCATTCGGTTCAAAGCGGATACACAGTCATGTGGGACGGAAAGGATGCTCAAGGGAACGCAGTTTCATCCGGTATGTATTTTTACCGGCTGGAAGGAAATAAATTCTCAAAAACAAAAAAAATGCTTTTAGTAAGATAATTTTAGCTGCAACCGTATTCGGGGGGAGTGAAAACTTCTTTCTTTGAATAGACGGTTTTTCCATTAACCTCGTACTCGCCTTTTACCAGTACTCTGTACCAACGCCGTAGCGCTTCTACAAGAATAATCACCGCGCATGTCATGATGATCACGGTCATGCTGATATTGATATAGCCCTGAACGGCCATTTGCGGGTTCTCCGTCAATGGAAGAAAATTGTCCGTTATGTTTAACCAACACGCAGTCAGAGTGGTTGTCGCAACAAAAACAAGCGGTACGAGCGTTATCCAAACGTATTTCTTCTTACCTGAATTTAATATTGCGCTGGTTGCAACTGCCAGTGCCACGCTGGCGAGCAATTGATTAGCCGTGCCGAACATAGGCCAGATGGTACTGATACTGCCTGTCCATATAAAATACCCCCAGCCAACAACCACCAGAGCAGACGAAATCAAGGCGCCCGGCAGCCAATCTGTTCTGTCAAACGGTTTCCAGATCCGCCCACCGAATTCCTGCACCAAAAAACGTGACACACGTGTTCCGGTGTCGATGGTCGTTAGAATAAACAAAGCCTCAAACATAATGGCGTAGTGATACCAATATGAAATCAGGTGTGAAAATCCCGGAATGGCTCCGAATATCTGAGCAAATCCTACGGCGAGTGAAACGGCGCCTCCGGGCCGGCCGGCAAGCGATTCGCCGATTTCCTTTGAAAGCACATCGAGGCTCACAATATCCAGGCCTAGCGTTTTGAATTTTTCCGGCGTGACATTGATCGCGAAATAGTCGGCTGGAAAGAGGGAACATGATGCGATCAGCGCAACAATACCGACAAGACCCTCCATCAGCATGGCGCCGTAACCAATAAAACGAGCATCCGTTTCTTTGTTTATCATCTTCGGTGTGGTGCCGGATGCAACTAACGCATGAAATCCGGAAATTGCGCCGCAGGCAATAGTGATAAAAACGAACGGAAATATTTTTCCGGGAATGATCGGCCCGCCGCCGTCAACAAATTCAGTAAAAGCCGGCATTTTTAAATCGGGATGAACGATAAAAACACCCAGAACCAGAGCCGCAATGGTTCCTATTTTCATATATGAACTCAAATAATCGCGCGGGCACAATAACAGCCAAACAGGTAATACCGAAGCAATAAAACCGTACACTGCGATGGAAATAATAATGCCTTCGCGTGACAATGTAAAATACGGTTCCAAAAAAGACCCCGGAATCCAACTCCCGGCGATGACCGCAAAAAAAACACCGATGACACCTATAACGCTTGCTTCGCCGATTCGTCCCGGTCGAATCCTGTACATCCACAAACCGACAAATAGCGCGATCGGAATAGTTAATGCGATCGTGAATGTTCCCCATGAACTCTCGCGCAATGCATTGACCACGGCTAAGCCCAATCCTGCTAAAGCGATAACAATGATAATAAGTATGGCGATCGAGCCGATCAGCCCGGCCAAAGGGCTTATTTCATAACGGGCAATTTCAGCAAGCGATTTTCCTTTACGGCGAACGGAAGCGGCTAAGATGACAAAATCCTGGACGGCCCCGCCTAGGCATACCCCGATCAATAACCACAAATATCCAGGGAGAAATCCAAACTGGGTTGCCAATACCGGTCCGATCAAAGGGCCTGCACCGGAGATTGCGGCAAAATGATGGCCAAACAGAACCCATTTCGAAGTCGGATGATAATTTTGACCGTCATTCATAGTATGCGCCGGCGTTTCGCAGGCGTCATTGAGAGCAACAACTTTAGACGCGATAAAAGCGCTGTAATATCTGTAGGCAATAGCCATAACCAGCAATGCAACAAGCAGCAATGGAAATGCATTCATACATTAACTCCGTATGGAAATTTGAGGCGGCATGAACGGGTTTTGGTCGGTCAATATAATTGGCATAACTTTGAATATCAATGGTCAGTTGCTTCTTCGTCCATGTAATCCCATGTTGATTCATGTTGATTTTTTTTGTATCATTTCCAAAGCACGGGCGTATAAACCGGCTGGCAGCACACGACCTGGCTAAAATTTAGAAAATTCTTAATATGAATAACTTTTCTAAAAACATCTATAGTCTACCTGTATTTGTCCTGCTCATCACAGTGTTATTTGCTGATTTGGTTAGCGCACAAGTCGGGCTTTCACGCCGGCAAGCGGATAAACTCTTTGAGAGCGGCGATCATTATCATGCCATGCAATCCTATAAACAATTGCTTGACGAAAATCCGGATGATCCTGAATTGAATTATAATGTTGGCAATAGCCTTTACCGTATGCAGATGTATGACCAGGCTAAATTGTACTATGAAAAAGCACTGGCCAATGCATCCGATTCGAAACTGAAAAATAACATTCAATATAATATTGCCAACTGTGAATATAAATCCAAGAAACTGAAAGAGAGTATAGAAGGCTATAAACAAGTTTTGCGAAAGAATCCGGAAGATGCCGATGCCCGAAAAAATCTGGAATTGGCTCTGAAACAAATGCAGAAGCAGAACCCTCCCCCTCAGAAAAATGATGATAAGAACCAATCCAAGAAGGATCAGCAAAAGGACGAGCAGGATAAGGACAAAGAAGATAAAAAACAGGATGAGACGAAAGATCAACGTAACGAAGACCGGAACGACCAAAAAAAGCAGAGTGAGACAACACAAGGAATGAATAAAAAGGAAGCTGAAAAGCTGCTGGATGCTCTTAAGAATCAGGATAAAGATTATCAGAAGAAAAAAATAAAAGAAAAAGTGACTAAAGAGCAAAAAACAGAAAAAGACTGGTAGCGACTAAACGGACTTACCGCGTAGTTTGCGGTATAGAGGAGTTGTTTTGGGT
>WBUR01000043.1 GCA_008933615.1 bacterium
GTGCTATCTTTTTCATAGCCACGCCCTTTCTTGTTGTTTGGTTGTAGTTGCTTACTACCAACTTAAGAAAGATCAGCGTGGTTTTCTATTTAACATAAGGTCTCAGACTGAAGTGTTCTCTTCCATTTGTGTGTAAACCCGATAAGCGCGTTATTTCATCCGTGTCCAGTACCGTGTTTTACCGAGCCACGGCATTCCAAGAATGTATCCTTTTAGTTTAAGTTTGTCCGCATTTTCTAATTTCACAAAACAGGTATACGTCTTTCCTTCATCGGCTTTATAAACAAATCCGTCATTCCATTCGTCATCGTCGGCATCGTATTTTACGCCTTTTAAAATAATCAAGCCGATGATCGGATCGTTGCGTCTGGCGGCATCAGGGTTTTTATAATCGATTTTCGCGGCGCCCAATTTAACGTTTGGGAAATCTTTTTCAGGATGCCCTTCATCTTCAAGAAATTCGGCCGTGTAATTCGGAACCTGCAGCCACACGATCTTTCCAAAATAACGATCTCCTTCCTTATACACCTCAATATTAACCTGTTCGCCTTTTTCATTTAAATACATCCACTTGCCGATGATGTCATCCGGATTGGATGCAAAGCCCTTTGCGGAAATGATCAGCATCAGCGCAACGATTGAAAAAAAGAACTTTTTCATACGCATTCCTCCTACGGTTACCTTATGATGGTTACTGTTTATTATACTGCATCATGTTATTTGGAAAACTTTTTCCTCTTGTCAAAATGACCCGGCGGATCACGTCGGCCCGTAAATTTCTTTTCCATCACTTTTTTCAGATTCCTGAATTTTACGTCGGCATGTTCTACGATAACGGTTTTACCTGATAATTTAATGCCGGTGAGTTTACGAACCACTGCGTCCGCAACTTCTGCGTCGACTTTGAATTGCGTCTGATTATCCTGAATATAAACTTTGCCGATCTGTCGTCCGTCCACGCCTGCGAGATTACAAATCTTACCGATCAACGTGCCCGTTTGCAGATTGTCTCTTTGTCCGACATTGATCGAGAGTTCGACCATATTATCGGAAAAGGTTCGTTTTTCTCTGAATCCGCTTCTTTGACCAAAATTATCCGGCGCATTTAACTCTTTATCGTCCTCATATTTTTCCAGAATTTCCCGACTCAGCAACGTGACAAAACCTTTCGTGATCTCTTCCGGAGTGTATTTTTTTACCAGGGGCTGCCATCTTGAAAAATAACGGTCAAATCCGCCCGGATTTTCTATCGCGGCCTCGAACTCACCTATCGTTCGGTCAATATAGGATTCCATGATTTCCTCAATACCCGGAATGCGCGATTTGGTGATCTTTTTACGAGTATTGCCTTCAAGCCGGCGTAATTTATACTGTTCCTCCGGCGTGATAAGTGTAATCGCAATTCCGGTTTTTCCCGCGCGGCCCGTACGGCCGATCCGGTGTATGTAACTTTCAGATTCCTGCGGTAAAGAATAATTGATCACGTGGGTCAGATCATTAATATCAATTCCGCGCGCAGCCACATCCGTCGCAACCAACAGCGTGAGGCCTTTTTTCTTGAATTTCCCCATCACATGCTCGCGCTGCGACTGATTCATGTCGCCGTGCAAAGCTTCGGCTTTGAATCCCTTAGCCACGAGTTTTTCAGCAATATCGGCGGTCTGATTTCTCGTCTGACAAAAAATAATCGCGTACATACCCGGCGCATGATCTATCAGACGGCACAAGGCTTCAAATTTATTGTATTCTTTAACCGCATAATAAATCTCCTCCGTATTGGCAATAGTAGCCGTTTTATGCTGAACTCGAATTTCCTCAGGATCGGTCATAAAACGGTTAGCGATGCGCCGTATATCGTTACTCAAAGTTGCTGAAAAAAGCCAAATCGATCTCTGTTTGCCGACATTAGATAATATTTCTTCTATCTCCTCCAGAAATCCCATGTCGAGCATCTCGTCCGCTTCATCCAAAATAAAATTCTGTATCTGACCTAAATTAAGCGACTGACGATGAAGATGATCTACGACGCGGCCGGGTGTTCCGACAACAATATGAACGCCATGCTTCAAGGCACGCAGCTGAACGCCGATATTCTGTCCGCCATAGACGGCAAGAATCTTCAGCCGTTTATATTTCGATATTTTTATCAACTCCTCCGAAATTTGCACCGCTAACTCTCGTGTCGGCGACAAAATGATTGCCTGAACGCCTTGCGCATTCTTGTCAATTTTTTGTATCAATGGAATGCCGTATGCGGCGGTCTTTCCAGTACCGGTCTGCGCTTGGCCGACAAAATCGCCCTGATAATCGAGAAGAATAGGCAACGCCTGTGCCTGAATTTCCGATGGCTGCGTAAAACCCATATCGGTTATGGCTTTCTGTATATCCGCGTCAATTTTATAATCCGTGAACGAACTCAAAATAATCCTTTCCTAGCTTACGTATGCAGCTTTTTTGTTTTTTAAATATTTTTCCACGCCGTCCGTTTGTTCGTCCGCGTGATATGAGCTTCTTACCAATGGTCCCGATTCCACGACACGGAAGCCCATAGCAATACCTTCTTCGTGATACATCTTGAACTCATCCGGATGTACAAACCGGTCAACCGGTATGTGCTCTTTCGTCGGCTGCAAATATTGGCCGATCGTGAGGATATCCAGATCCACATTCCGCATATCTCTCATCACGTCCAGAACCTCTTCATTCGTCTCTCCCAACCCAACCATCAATCCGCTTTTAGTGATCATGCCTAATTTTTTTGCGCGATCCAACACTTCGAGACTTTGATTATAATTAGCCTGCGGGCGAACAACCCGGTAGAGCCGTGGAACGGTCTCCGTATTATGATTGAGAATATCGGGATTCGCGCGAACCACATTTAATAAATTTTCTTCGCTGCCCTTAAAGTCTGGAATCAGCACTTCCACCCGGCACGAAGGCAGAGCCTTACGAATTTCCAAAATCGTGTTTGCAAATATCAACGATCCGCCGTCAGGCAGTTCGTCACGATTAACCGATGTGATCACGGTATGACGCAGGTTCATCAGGCGCACGGAATCGGCTACGCGTCGGGGCTCGTCCATGTCCAACCATGTTGGTTTACCCGTCTTAACCGCGCAAAATCCGCAGCTGCGCGTACAGACATCGCCGAGAATCATGAACGTAGCCGTCCCTCGATTCCAACACTCAGAAATATTCGGACAACGCGCTTCTTCGCAAACGGTGTGCAGTTTCTGATTACCCACAAGACTTTTGACTTCGGAGAATTTATCGCCTAATGGAATTTTAACCTTCAGCCATTCCGGACGTTTGATCCCTTCTTTCTCGGCGTTCTCTTCGGTTCTCTTTTTGATGAAATCGACCTGAACGGGGGTCATCGGGTAATTTCTTTTCATAACTTTTTTACTATCAAAATGATCTATGCCGGATTCCAACTCATCGGTTTTCCGCCTAGAATATGAAAGTGAAGATGAAACACTTCCTGGCCGGCGTATTTGCCGTTATTGACCACTACGCGGAAACCGTTTTCCTTTATTCCTTCTATCTCTGCTATTTTTGAAACGGCCAGTAATAATTTTCCGCCAAGTGTACTGTCCTCCGCTTTCATATCCGATAATTTTTCAATATGCTTTTTCGGAATAAGAAGAATATGGGTCGGCGCTTTTGGATGAAGATCCTTAAAAGCGACCCCGTCTTCGTCCTCATAAATAAACTGAGAGGGAATTTCTTTTTTTACTATTTTACAAAAGATACAATCAGACATAATACCTCCGCCTCCTAATTATGAAAATCGGAAAAACTGAGCGGCGTTTGAGATGCTGTGTCGTTGAATTTTTCCAATTGGGGCATTTCGTAATAACGCATGAGTTGATTGTATGAGCGCCATAAAAATCCAGGCAAAACCGTCTTGTACGTTTTCGTAAGTTTATTCGGATTGTTGACCGATTGAATCAACTCATCAAACTTCGCTTCACCCAGTAATTCCACGATGTGTTGTTTCTCGCTTGGATCGGAAAACCGCATCAGTATACCGTGTTTTTCAGCTTCTGGATGAAATTGCACCGTTTCAATCTCCGGTGTATATCGTATCGCAGTAACTGCGTTTCCGATTTCATAGCCGTCGGATTCAAACGATAAAATCGATGCTCCGAGTTGATTCAGCCTCTGATAAGAGGGATTGATCACCTGCCAGTCCCGGTTGTCAAACGCATAAAATTTTTCCTGCAGGCCTTCGAACAGAACATCCTTCTGTCCTTCCGGCGTTTTAATGATCGGCACAACGCCCACATACCTGTTTTCACGTTTACTAATGTCTGCAATGTCAAATTTCTTCGCCATCATCTGAAATGAATGGCAAATCCCAAATACGAATTTCTTATTCTCTTTGGTTGCATTATGGTCGATCAATTGGTCCAGCAAACTAAAAAATTTCAACTCAAATTCCGAGCCGTCATCGTTCAACGGACTTCCCGGCCCACCGCTTGAAATGTAGATATCATAGGAAGCATCCGGAACCTCGTTGCGGTCCCGCACGTGAAAATGGCTGACCTCAAAATCCACCTGCAAGTGCGCCGAACGTACTTTGTGGCGGAACTGCTCAATGATCCGCTTTATGTTTCGTACGCCGATATTTCGCGCGCCGTTATTCATGTCAAGAACCGCGATACGTACGGCTATCTGAGGCAGCCAATCCAGCGTGTTCTCTTCGTTTAGGCTTCGTTGATAACTATGCAACCCGAACTCCTTATTCAGCTATTGTCTTACCGGTTCGTTTTTCATTCGTATTCGTCCGCTGATCCTTACAGCTTTGTATAAGATAACGACCGCGATCACGATCCATAATACAGACCAAAACATCGCCGGCAGAAAAAAAACCTTTGCCAAAGCTTCCGCATCGGAGAGGCCTGCGCTGTATTGGCTTTTCGGAGCGCCCATTGAAAGCTGCAACAGCGTGATCACGTCTCCGAATGAATTTAATGAACATTGTACCGCGAGAAAATTGATTGCGAAAAAATTTAAAAAGCGCCCGCCCTTCCATGCAATGAGAAGAAGTGACGCCGACAAAAAACCGCATACCGCCAGAGTAAATAAGTCACGAATATACAAAATGATCGCCGACAAGAAGATTAAACCAAGCAAACCTAATACGATCTTCGATATTTTTTCGAAAGAACTGAACACGATCAACGCACCGCCGAATAACGCCGCGCCAATATATCCGGCGCTTCCGATAAATCCCTGCGCAAACATCCCGCCCGAGACCGTGTGCTGCATGTAACCGCTCGTATCGGGGTTAAGTACGATACGGTGAACTTGTTCGCCCATGATCAGGCTGGCGATCGCGTGACTGCCTTCATGAATGAACGTCGTAAAAAACTCGAAGGGCAGAAGTATCAAACGAAGGCCCGGCACCACATTCAGAAAGAGCGATATGAGCAATAATCCGATGATCAGCCCGTTACTTCGTAAGAAACTCATCCCGGACGGTTTGGCATCAACTTCCGATTCGGGTTTTAACTCTTCGTCCATTCGGTATTCATGGTTGTTATCAAAAGTGCTGCAACATACGGTTTTTTTGCTCCAGGTGCAAATGATTTGTAGCGTGTTTTATGTCGTGTTTTGCCGTATCGACATAGCCACAAAGGCGCGAAGACTCTTATAAAATCAAATATTTAAAAGAAAAAATTACGTGCTTATCGGGTTGACTCACAAATGGAAGAGAACCCTTCAGTCTGAGCGACGTCGAAGACTGATTTTACTAAACTTGGTCATGGTTCGACTCCGCTCACCATGACGTATGTGAGTAAACCCGATAAACACAAAAAATCATGAGCATTTTCAAGTTTAGTTATCTATCATATCACCTTTCAACTTTATCTTTTCAGCACAAATTATGACAAAAGTTTTGCTTGGTGACTAAGTGTCTTGCCTGCAGTACAGTTAGATTTTTCAAATCATATTTCTTGAAAATCTCTGATTAATTAAGCACATTGAATTGCAATTCTTGCCTCACTCTTTAGCCTGCGGGAGGGAAATCAAAATGAAAATTATTCACCAATTTATTGAACGCATGAATGCGCACGATGTGGATGGTCTATGCGCGCTCATGACAAACGACCATACCTTTGTTGATTCCATCGGAAGCACAATTCACGGGCGCGGGGAAATGCACCGTGCATGGACGGGTTATTTCAGGCTCTTTCCTGATTACAAGATCGTGTCGGAAGATCTGCTTCAAACCGGTAATACCATCGCAGTTTTCGGCAGGGCAAGCGCTACGTATTCGCCGAGCGGGCACATGTACAAGGACCATCATTGGGAAGTTCCTGCTGCGTGGAAAGCAGTAATTAAGGATAATCTTATCGCAGAATGGCATGTCTATGCGGATAATTACAAAACGGTTAGAATGATCAAGGGAGTTTGACACCTACGCCGCTTTTGTTTCCTTGTTCATCTGATTTTTCATCACTATTTCGATATGTTTACGGTGAGAAGAGCCCCATCGGCACATCACATCCATTACAGGTTTCAGTGTCTCGCCAAATTCCGTCAGTGAATATTCCACTTTCGGGGGAACTTCCGGATACACTTTCCGGTGAATGATCCCGTCCTGTTCGAGTTCGCGTAATTGCTGGGTCAGCATTTTCTGCGTGATGCCGGGCATCATACGTTTTAATTCGCCGAACCGAACGGTTTGGTCCCGCAAATTATACAGTATCAGAACTTTCCAGCGCCCGCCGATAACATTGAG
Organism: bacterium; assembly: GCA_008933615.1. Taxonomy (NCBI): domain Bacteria; species bacterium. The sequence continues at coordinate 6,752 of WBUR01000043.1, forward strand.
CGTTGCAGTGATCGGGCAAAAGAACTTTTTTTCTTTCATTAGCCTTCTTTCAATAGTTTCTTTTTAGATACTATAATACATTTTTGTGCTTACTTGACAAAGTAGCGCGTATGGCTTAAATTTGCAACACCTAATAATTATTCATCGGCATCTGTGTATCATTGATGCATAGAATTAAGTGAAAGTGGGAGGATCATGAAGAACTACATGGTCGATATCCGTTTACCCGAAATTTTAACGGAAGAGTTTCTGGCAACCATCCCGAAACAGCGATCGGTTATAACGAAGCTGATGGAAGAAAAAACTATTATCAATTATTCTCTTGCGTTGGATCGTTCAAAATTATGGACGATCATTCGCGCCGAGAGCGAATCGGACGTGTTTGACGTACTATCGGAGTTCCCGCTTATCGGCTGGATGCGTTTCGACATTTATGAACTCGCTTTCAATGAAAATGTTTTTCGAAAAATGGGATACATGTCACTGAATTAAATTCCTTTTATGTGATGATCCGCGATTTTTTTAACCGTTTCCGGCACTTGTCCAACTTTTATAATCAAACCAAACGAAGGATCTATGGGATTACTTCTTTCCTATTTAAAGCAATACTGGCAATTGGTTGCGCTGGCGCTTTTTCTGGCGGCAGTAAATCAGATATTCTCCCTGTTAGATCCATGGATATTCCGCCTCGTGATTGATGATTATGCAACGCGCTACCAGGATTACACGCAGGAAGAGTTTTTTAAAGGCGTCGGAATGCTGCTTGGTGCAGCGGTTGGTGTGGCGTTTGTATCGCGCGTCGCGAAAAACTTTCAGGACTATTATATCAACACGATCACACAAAAATTGGGCGCACAAATTTATTCCGACGGCCTTAAACATTCGCTGGAACTGCCGTACAGCGTTTTCGAAGATCAACGCAGCGGTGAAACGCTTGGTAAACTGCAGAAAGTTCGCACCGACGTTGAGCGGCTCATTTCCGCGTGTATCAACATACTTTTCACAACGCTCGTTGGGATCATCTTCGTTACGGCCTATGCTATTAGCGTACATTGGATCATTGCGCCGATTTATTTTGCCACTGTGCCGTTGATCGGGATATTAAGTTCGACCCTAAGTAAAAAGATCAAAACTATTCAGAAAATCATAGTTGCAGAAACGACCGCCTTGGCTGGTTCTACAACGGAGTCCCTCCGAAATATCGAATTGGTCAAGAGCCTTGGCCTTGCGCAGCAGGAAATATCCCGGCTCAATATCACTACTCAAAAAATTCTGAAACTTGAACTAAAAAAAGTGCGCTACATTCGCAGTCTCAGCTTTATACAGGGCACGGCGGTGAATTTCCTGAGAACGACTATTTTGTTCGTCATGCTTTACTTAATTTTTGCTAAAGCAATTACGTTCGGAGAATTTTTTTCTTTGTTTATATATTCGTTTTTTATTTTCGGCCCTCTGCAGGAATTGGGCAACGTGATCAATATTTATCGTGAAGCCGAAGTGTCGTTGAAAAATTTCGCGGATATCCTGAATTCCCCGAAAGAAATCAAGCCGATGAATCCCAAAAAGATCAAAGATATTTCCTCATTAGCATTTGAAAAAGTGGCGTTTAAACATCAGTCAGCGGTCACGAATGCGCTGAATGGCATTTCTTTCACCGTAAAGACCGGAGAGACCATTGCTTTCGTCGGACCGTCGGGCGCAGGTAAGACGTCACTGATTAAACTACTCGTCGGGTTGTATCGTCCATTGTCCGGGAAAATATTGTATAATGACATCTCCGGTGAGGACATTGATCTTGATCAGTTGCGCGAACAGATCGGTTTTGTAACTCAGGATACACAGCTTTTCTCCGGAACGATCCGTGAAAATCTATTGTTTGTCAATCCCAAAGCGACCGACGCAGACTGTATGAACGTCTTAAATAAATCCGCTTGCCAGAGTTTGCTTGCCCGGGCGGACAAGGGGCTCGACACGTTGATCGGCGAGGGCGGCGTAAAAGTTTCCGGCGGTGAAAAACAGCGCCTGTCAATTGCACGCGCGTTATTACGGAAACCTCACCTACTGGTTTTTGACGAGGCTACATCCAGTCTGGATTCGCTGACCGAAGAAGAGATCAGTGATACGATTCGCGATGTGTCGGAATCAAAAAATCATATCACCATCCTGATAGCGCATCGCCTCTCGACAGTGATGCACGCCGACAATATTTTTGTTCTCGAAAAAGGCGTGGTCGTCGAGCAGGGCAGGCACAACGAACTGCTGGAGCAAAAAGGACTTTACTACGCCATGTGGCGTCAGCAAATCGGTGAAAGGAAAAACGATATTCAAACGAAAGTCTTAATGAATACCATAGCGACAGGAAGTAACTAAATTGAAATAATTTCAATAAAAGGAGTAATTATGAAAATAGGTGTTTTAGGATCAGGACAGGTTGCGCAAGTACTTGCCGACGGATTTATCAGGCACGGCCACGATGTCATGCTGGGATCACGAGAACCCTCTAAACTTAAAGACTGGCAGGCAAGGGCTGGAAATCAAGGATCGACAGGTTCGTTCGATGCAACTGCAAAATTTGGCGAACTGATCGTATTGGCGGTAAAAGGATCTGCGGCTGAAGGCGTTCTTAAAAGCGCAGGACTGGATAATCTAAAAGATAAGACGGTTGTCGACGTTACCAATCCGATATCGGATGAACCTCCGGTTAACGGCGTACTAAAATTTTTCACAGGCCCGAACGACTCTCTCATGGAAAGACTTCAGAAATTCGCACCGAATGCACATTTAGTAAAGGCATTCAGTTGTGTAGGCAACTCATTAATGGTTAATCCAAGAATGGCCGAGGGTACGCCAACCATGTTCATATGCGGAAACAATGATGAAGCAAAAAAGAGAGTGACTGCCGTTTTACATCAGTTCGGCTGGGAATGGGCGGATATGGGCAAAGCGGAAGCCGCAAGAGCGATTGAACCTTTATGTATGTTATGGTGCATTCCGGGTTTTGTCAATAATTCATGGATGCACGCTTTTAAATTATTGAAGAAGTAAATAATCTTAGCTGGCTAGGATCCTCAATTTAATTCAAATAGAATATTATATGAAAATCATCATTGTCGGCGCGAGTGGAACACTGGGAAAAGCCGTTGCAGCTGAACTCGCAAAACGCCATGATATCATTACGGCCAGTCCCAACATGGGCGATGTTAAACTTGATATGACATCACATGTATCCGTTGAATCTCTTTTCAAACAAGTCGGGAAGTTTGATGCGTTAGTTTGCACTGCCGGAGCGGGACATTTTGGTCCGTTCGCAGAAATGAAAGAAGAGCATTTTTACACAGGGATCAAGAGTAAGATGATGGGGCAGATCAATCTTGTTTTAGCGGGAAGAAATTTTATCAATGATAACGGCTCATTCACGTTAACGTCCGGTATTCTTGCAGAAGATCCGATTCGGGGCGGCGCAGGTTTGAGCTTCATTAATGGCGCAATCAATTCGTTTGCCATTGCAGCCGCTATCGAATTACCGCGAGGCATACGCATAAATTCTGTTTCGCCCGGTTTGGTCGCAGATTCCGCTCAAATGAGTTCCTATTTTCCCGGTCACGAATTGGTGCCCATGCACAGGGTGGTCAGCGCCTATGTTAAAAGCGTCGAAGGAGCTGTTACGGGTCAGGTCGTCAAAGTTTATTAATATTTTCGATATTCTGTATTCAAAACGGGAGTATTCGTAGTTACTCCTGAAGGGCTTTACGAATGGCTTCCGCCATGGCCTGAATGGAAAACGGCTTTTGAATGATTACCGCCTCATTGCCCTGTTCAATCGCGCTCAATATTTCCGGCCGTGCATAACCGGTAATATAAAGCGCTTTGGCGTTGGGGTCAATTTCCCGCAGCCGGCGTAGCGTTTCACGTCCATCAATTCCCCTCATTTGAATATCAAGCAAAACGATATCCGCTCTATTCTTACGGTACATCTCTATAGCTTTAATCCCGCTCTGCGCAGTTCTGACGTAATATCCAAGGTCACTAAATATTTTTTTACTAACTTTTAATATTTCCTCTTCATCATCTACGATAAGAATACTTGCATTTCCTCGCGGAGGCAATTCCTCAGAAACTAACACGGTACGTTCCGGCCTATCCGAATCGGAGATCGGGAGATAAATGGTAAAAGTAGTTCCGTTTGCTATCTCTGAAACGACATCGATATAGCCTTTATGCTTTAGAACAATACTCTTAACCACGGCCAAGCCAAGGCCGGTTCCTTGTCCGGCGCCTTTGGTTGAAAAAAAAGCATCAAACACTTTGGAAACGATTTCTTCCGGAATACCCGATCCCGTATCTGCGACTTTAAGTTCAATGTAATTTCCTGGAACAACATTTTCTAAACCGGAAATCGTTTTACCTTCCAGCCGGATCTTCCGGGTTGAAATAAGCAACGTGCCATTTCCGCTCATCGCGTCGCGCGCATTGACACTTAAATTTATAAGCACTTGCTGCAGCTGCGTCATATCCGCTTCGATCATCGGAAGTCCGTTTTCCAACAGAATTTCAACGGTAATGTTTTTTCCGATCACATGTTCCAGCATTTTTTGAGTTTCTTTGATCAGATCATTCAAATTCATGAGTACCATCTGTGATGGAGTCTGTCGCGAAAAAACGAGAAGCTGTTTTACAATATCTGCCGCCCGCCGCGCCGAAGAGGAAATCACGGCGGAATACTTTTTTACAAGTTCAGCGTCGTCCGAAAAGTCTTTCATCATTTCCGCTGTCGGCAAAATGACGGCAAGCATATTGTTCATATCGTGCGCTACCCCTCCGGCGATACGTCCTATACTTTCGATTTTTTGAGATTGGACCAGATGTTCTTCGAGTTTCCGTTGCTCCGACACATCCTCAACGGTAACTTCATAGTATTGAAATATTCCCTTCGTATCCAAAACCGCACGATCATTAAGTCGTACCGGAAAAATTGTCCCGTCTTTTTTTTTCCAGTTTACTTCAACATAATAACTTTTGCCCATGGCTAGAGTTTCACGGTTCAAAATTATCCGGTCTTCCGCATTGGCATACACATCGCGGTTAAGATTAAGCATCATAACTTCATCAGTGGAATCGTAGCCCAGCATTTTTGTAAGCGACGGATTAATTGTAATAAATTGTCCCTCTTCGGTAGATTGGTAAATGCCCTCGGCAATGTTCTCAAATATAGAGCGGTATTTCTCCTCCGACTCCCTCAGTGCCTTTTCGGCATTCTTTCTTTCTGTAATATCCTTGGAATATACGGCGGCGCCGGTAATAGAGCCATCGGCAGCAACTATGGGATTAAAAGAAATCTCTGTATCAAGCGAAATCCCTGCAAATTCATAATGCTGTTCCACGGTAAAATGCTCTCCTTGAAACGTCCTTTGATAAAACTCATTCCAAGTAGGCCGAATGTCGTTGGGGATATGTTCCAGAATTGCCATACCGGTAGTCAGCTGAGTTCCGTAGGCCAAAAAAAACATCTCTCTGAATTGGGTATTCATCGTCAAAATTCGGCACTCCATATCCACGGACCAGATTGAATCCCGTGTGTTCTCGATCACTGCGCTCAAATTGGCTTTGCTGTTCTTCATTTCTTCTTCAAGATGGCGCTGAGCTGTGATGTTTTCACAAGTAATCAGAACTAATTTAGTCCCGTCCGTATCTTCAATGGAACGCCCTACTTCTCTTACCCAAATTACTGCGTGATTTTTACGAACTTTTCGAAGTTCCCACGAGTGCATCTTGTCGGAAGTTTGGAGACAGTCGTCAACATGTTTCGATACGGTTTTTTTATCTTCCGGATGGAACACGTCCAGCACAGATCGCCCAATCAGCTCCACTTTCGTGTAGCCGAGTTCTTCGGCGCCTAAGGTGTTGACATCACGGACAATCCCATCTGCATTCACGATAAAACACATCAGAGGATTGTATTCAAAAAACAAATGGAAACGCTGTGTACCGAAGGATAAACCCTGAGGCTGATCGGAATTATTCATATGTAGTTTTATAAATTGTAAAACCCGCCTGATCTTTTATTATAATAAAATAACCCTACATAACAAATTGTTTCTTGACTTCGGCGGAGTTAATGCTTGAAGTTATGACGTCGATTACAGATATTATTTTAATCCAATTACATCGGATATATATGTCCAGAAGACAAAAACTATATACTGTTTTAACGAGCATATTCATAACTGCACTGATCCTAGCTGAGATCACAGGGAGTAAACTTATTCAATCCAGGATCATGGACGACTTTGTTTTTACTATGACGATGGGTGTAATCCCCTTTCCGATTACGTTTCTGGTGACGGACATTGTCAATGAATACTATGGAAAACCGGGTATTCGTTTCGTCACTTTTTTAGGTATGTTCATGATCGCGTTCACGTTTGCGATTTTGCTTATCGATATGAGTATCCCCGCCGCTTCTTTTTCACCTGTAACGGACGACGCATTTAATTCAGTTTTTGGCCAATCGAACCGGATTATCTTAGGTTCGGTCACCGCGTATCTGGTGGGCCAGTTCATCGACGTGCAAGTCTTTCATTATATTCGAAAACGAACGCATGAGAAGATGTTATGGCTGAGAGCGACGGGTTCAACTTTTGTATCACAATTAATTGATTCTTTCGTCGTTCTATTTATCGCATTTTCCGGCAAAATCCCGTATGAACAGATCCTGAATATTGGAATTACTAATTACATTTATAAATTTTTTATCGCCGTCGCGCTGACGCCGCTCATTTACTTAGCGCATCATCTCATTGACCGGTATCTTGGCGATGAAGCTCATGCCATGATTCATCAAGCGGAAGAGTTGAAATAATTTTAGTTGAAAATTTTAACAAATGACAAAAAAATTAGTATTGATTAAGGAATTAATTTATTTATTAAATTCATTTTTATGCCTGAAATTATTTGCCGTGTTATTGATTGCCATGTTTTCTGCAGGAAAAATAATTTACCGTATTATCTGCTGATGCATCGGTCTGGCGAAGTGATTTATGCAGCATCATGGCGCATGATCGGAGGTAAGATCGAAACCTCAGAAAAAGCGTATGAAACGGCGTTGCGGGAATTAAAAGAGGAAACAGGTTTACTGCCCGTTCGGTTGTGGACCGTGCCGTATACCAATAACTTTTATGAAGCCTCGCACGACCGCGTCAACATCATACCTGTTTTTGCGGCCGAAGTAACTTCTCAGCATGTCGTCTTATCAAAAGAGCATGACTCTTTTCGCTGGGTAAGCTATGAAGAGGCGAGAGAACTTCTGCCATGGCCTGCGCAGATTGAAGGATTGCGCATCGTGAACGAATTTATTGTTTCAGAGAAAATGGTGAGTTCGTTTGTCGAGATTAAATTGTAGCAATTACGTTCGTAATCTCGGGTCCAGTGCATCCCGTAATCCGTCGCCTATTACATTAAAACAAATAACCGTAAGCACGATCGCCAAGCCTGGAAAAGTAGATATCCACCAGCCGTGGATTAACATGTCGCGCCCTTCCGCAACCATATTACCCCAGCTTGCGGTGGGCGGCTGTACTCCAACGCCAAGAAAACTCAAACCTGCTTCGACAAGAATGATTCCGCCAAGCCGCAATGTTGCAGCGACGATCACAGGTGCAAAAGCGTTAGGTATAAGATGTTTGAATATGATGCGTGAGTGACTAAATCCAAGCGCATGGGCCGCCTGAATGTATTCCATTTCCCGCAACGCCAAAAACTGCCCACGCACGATGCGGGAAACGCCCATCCAGCCCGTTAGGCCAAGTATAACCACAATAAGGAATATCGAATTGCCAAACAGCGCCACGATCATTAAAATCAAAAACAAATTTGGAAATGCGAGCATGAGATCTACCCAGCGCATCAGCACGGCATCGGTTTTTTTTCCAAAATACCCTGCCAACGCGCCAATGATCGTTCCCAGTGTCACCGCAATGGCCATCGCGAGAAATCCGATACTCAAAGAAATTCGTGACCCATACAAAAGACGCGAAAAAATATCCCGTCCGTATTTATCCGAACCCAATAGAAACATTCTGTTCTCAGCAAAGTCTTTTTCATTTTCGCCAATCAGTTCTGATACGGAGATGACTTTCTTTTGAATACCTTGAACGTACTCGATTTCTTCGCCGCGCTTTTGGAAGCTGCTGATGTAAACGACGGACGGCTCTCTGTTCAATAGCAGATTTTGTACGGCTATGAACTTGTTTATAACTGTAAAGCTCGCACCTTCGCCTTCACGAAACGGCAAAATGGAACGGCCGGGAGTTCTTAGCTTAAGATAAGCGATGCTCTGCAGGGGTGCGGCATATTTGGTCACCGTAATATCCTGCTGCGCGTTCGGATCACGCGGCACAAGCCAAGGGCAGAGGAATGCAACGGCGTACATCGAAGCCAATACAATAATAAAGAAAATAACGAGGCGGTTTGTTTTTATTTCCGTCCACGCCAATTGCCATTGGGAACGTGCGGTATCATTGATTTTTTCCCATGCTCTCTTCAATTGTCTTCGGTGAATAATCCACACGGCTAATACCCACCCTATAACAAAAACAGAAGCTGCCCAATACTCTACAATTTCAAAATTAAATATTTTATTTAATTCCGCAGGACTTAATACCAACAAAAGAAGGGACAAGACGAGAGATGCCAGCCCGTTAATGAATAATGAAAAATATGTAATAATAAGAATGATCGGCAAAATAAAGAGGAGGGACCAAAATAGCGACGCGCTGTATTTGCGCCTTTTTAGTTCATATACTCCCGGGAAGATAGAAATTGATGTGGCCATGAATTCTTCACTTTGAATTAAAAAGCGTCAACCATTCCTTGATTTCTTTTGAAGATAACTGAGGATTGTCTTTTTCTTCAAGTTCTTTGACCGTCTCCGATGGTTTTGATTCGGATATTTTTTTGTAAAATTCCTCCGAACGTTCGACTTTGCATCCGCAGCCTTTCGCATACCATATCACTTCATTGTCGGAACTTACAACGGTCGTTTCAGCAGCTTTTTTTGTATGATCGACGAGTTTTTTAATCAACTCATCCGCTTTGTTCGGTAAATTAGAAAACCGTACCGTGATGCCGGACTGCGATGCAAGAGAGCTTTTTTGTCCGTCAAATACGATCGTAATGTCGGCATGAGTTTGAAGTCGAAAGCCGCTAAGTTTCATGATCAACGCCTGACGGCCTTTTTCCAGGCTTAACGCGTCATGCGCTCGCAGGGCGTCAATTTTTCGTATCATGTTATAACCGTCGATAATATATTTCATGGTTTTGAAAAAGTATTTATTATCCTGATGATTTCCCGCATTTCGTCTTCCGTATTATAAAAATGGGGCGAGATACGGATCACGCCTTCACGGAATGAACTTATGATATGGTTTTTGATCAAATATTCAAAAATGTTTTTTGTGCGTTCTGCGGAGCCTGAACGGAATGAAATAATACCGGAACGGTGTATTGGCTCCTGCGAAGACGCGATAATCAATCCGTTCTGTCTGAGGCCCTCTGCAAGCATACCGGTTAGATTCATCAAATGACGATAAATATTGTCAATGCCAACCTCCAGGAGCAGTTCCAGAGACGCCTGCAGGCCATAAACGCCAAGCCAGTTCTCGGTAGCAGTTTCAAATCGTTTGGCATCATCAAGCAGATCCAGTTCATAATCAAAGAAATTCCATGCATCTTTCACGGAAAGCCATCCGACATGCTGTGGTTTAATCTTGTCAAACAAATGGTCCCTAACATAGATCAGACCGATCCCGGCAGGCCCCATGAGCCATTTGTGGCCGCCATTGGCAAGATAGTCGATTTGGAATTTTTCAACATCCAGCGGAACGGCTCCCAACCCTTGAATGGAGTCAACGCAAAAGATAATTCCGCGGCTGCGGCATAATTCGCCCAGCGTTTTCAAATCGTTCTTAAATCCATTGACAAATTCCACAAAGCTGACCGACAATAAACGCGTGCCCGGAGTGATCATCCGTTCGAAATCTGTAATGTTCAAAAAACCGTTCTTATTTTTTACAAAATCAATTTCCACCCCGCGTTTCTTTAAATTCAGGAATGGATACACGTTGGACGGAAATTCACAATCAGCAAGGAGTATCCGATCGCCCGGTTTCCATGAAAGACCGGAAGCCAAAATATTCAAACCCTCAGAGGTGTTTTTAACGAACGCAATTTGTGACGGTTTTGCGTTAATTAATTGAGCCGCCAATCCGCGAAGATTTTCACGCGTTTCAAGCCAACTTGGAAAATTATCAACTGCCGTTGTTGATGAGTCTTCGAGCAATTTTTCGATGCGGGTGCGCACGCGCGTCGAAACCGGTGAACATGCGGCATGATTAACGTAGATAGAATGATCCGTAACCGGAAACAATTTTCTCCATTTTTCGGCGGAGAAGTCATGAAATTGTGACATAAGGGTAGAATTGTCGTTAATATATTGTTTATTTATAGTTTATAAGATTTTTATCAAAATGTACACAAAAATTTACAAAAAGGAAATATCGTAAATATTGAATTGACTTTCGGCATTATTTTTATTATATTTGCGAGGTTTGTTGTCACTCATAATCAACTTTGCAAATTATTTTAACACTTTTTATTAATTGAAGAGGGGTCATGAAACTCTCGGATTTTAAATTTAAACTACCTGAAAAGTTCATTGCGCAGTATCCCATTAGCCACCGGGATAAGGCCAAAATGATGGTGATCAACCGCAAAGACGGTCTGATCACAGATAAGATTTTCAGGGACATTACGGATCATATTACTAAAAAAGACTGTTTGGTAATCAATGAAACCAGAGTATTTCCCGCCCGGATCATGGCCAGGAAAGAAAAGACCAATGCCAAGGTGGAAGTATTCTTGTTGCGTGAACTCGAAAACAATCTCTGGGAAGTTTTGGTGAAACCTGCGCGAAAAGTTCGTATCGGCAACCGCCTCGTCGTAGACGGCGTGTTTTGCGATGTGATCGATAATACGGTTTCCGGAGGCCGTGTCGTACGTTTTAATTATACCGGTGATTTTCATAAATTCATCGATAAAGTCGGCCAATGTCCTTTGCCTCCTTATATCAAGCGGCCACCCGAAGAAAGCGATAAGACGGACTATCAGACGGTATTTGCAAAAACACGCGGCTCGGTTGCTGCGCCAACTGCAGGCCTGCATTTTACCAAGGAACTTCTATCTAAACTAAAACGCAAGGGCGTCACCATCGTTCCTCTTATTCTGCACGTCGGACTTGGAACATTCAGAAAAGTTGCCGTCGAAGATCTCGGGCGCCACAAAATGGACTCGGAATATTTTGAAATTCCGGAACCGACCGCGCGCGCGATCAACCAGACCAAAGACGGCGGCGGCAAAGTCATCGCCGTGGGATCGACCGTTATTCGTACAATCGAAAGCGCCGTCACCTCGCTGAATCGCGTCAAACCGCATCGCGGCTGGACGGACAAATTCATTTATCCGCCGTATGAATTCAAGATCGTGGATAAACTCGTTACCAATTTTCACACGCCCGAATCTACTTTGCTCATGCTGGCGTGCGCCTTCGCGGATAAGGAACTGATCTTCAAAGCCTACAAAAAAGCAATGAAAGACGGTTATCGTTTTTACAGTTTCGGCGATGCGATGCTGATCGAATAAAATATCTAAAATAATTTTTCATAAAAAAACCCCGCGAGTGTGACGTTTGCGGGGTTTTGAATTTCTAATTCAATCTGATGGTTTGAACCCATCTATTTGCTTCCTGAAGATAAAACGAATCCTTAAAATTCATCCAACTTTTTTCTTCCTCCGGATACGGTTTCAATATTTCCGCAAATCGTTTCGTCGGGTTTGTGCTGATCGTCATGGATTCCAGTTTTTTACTCAGTTCAACATCCGAAACGCGTTGGTAAAACCCGCTCATAAGTTCAAGCAGTTCCGAGAAAGGAAGTTCGGGTACAACGATCAGAGGGCTTCGGGCATTGAACATAACCGATTCGACAATGGCCGCTTCGCCGCGAGAACTTTCGCCCACGCTGTCCGCATCGTCGTCTTCGACGGCGTCTAATATATCACGGCTGACGCGCATAACTTTACCGGTTGCAGTATTGAGATAAAATTCCGCATAATGACGATGGTCCTCCATCGCCTCGGCTATGCCTTTGATATCTATGGTCATGGTAATTAATTTTATTTGCTTATCGGGTTGATTCAGGTTGACATTGTTTTTAAATTATAAAAAACCCGATATGTAATTTCTCTTATCTATCACAAAAAAATAACCGCAAATTTCGCGAAGATCGCAAAGAATGAATCGGCTTTGCGCGCTTAGCGAAATTTCCGGTTACGTGTTAGTCTTTCTTTTTCAGCAATTTTACTGTGGTTTCGCAACCGTGATGGTGCACGATTTCGTATCGGACAAACTTCCGTCCGTTACTTTGACTGTTACAGTATACATCCCGGCCTGTCCAGCGCCCGGCGTCCACGAGAAACTGCCGTCCGATGACATCGTTGCTCCGGCGGGCGCTCCGGTCATGGAGAATATCAATTTATCATTTTTATCTTCATCGGATGCGGACGCATTGAAACTGATCGCGCTGCCTTCCGCTCCATCTTGATTGGAGAGCGAACTTAATTTCGGCGCGCGGTTGACGTTACTTACTGAAACGGTAATCGTCTTCGTATCTTCCAGACCTTCTCCGTCTTTAGCTTTGATGGCGATGGAATAATCGCCCGCCTGATCGTAATTCGGCGTCCAGGTAAACTTGCCATCGCTGAATGATGCGCCGTCCGGAAGCCCGTCCGCCGTAAGTTTCACTTTGCCGGCGTCTTCTTTATCAGGATCCGCCGCCGTAACGGTAAAGGACATCGCCTGGTTTTCAGTTCCCTTTTGATTGGCCAATGCGCCAAGCGCCGGTTTACGGTTCACGTTTTTCACGGTTATCGTTGCCGACTTGGATGCGCTCAATCCTGCAGGATCTGCCACTTTGAATGTCACGGTATAGCTGCCGTCCTGATCAAATGTCGGCGTCCACGTAAAGGATCGACCTTGCGCATTGAAGACAGCGCCTTGCGGCGTTCCTTCGGCGGCGACCGTCAGTTTATTTTGATCCTCTTTATCCGGATCGGAAACTTCAACATTAAAAGTCAACTTTTGTCCTTCGTCCACAGACTGCGCTGAGATCTCGTTCATGACCGGTGACCGATTGACGTGCGCTATTTTGATGTCCATATTTTTCGTGTCTTTTCCGCCGAGAATGTCAGTTACAGTTACCTTTGCGGAATAACTGCCCGACTGCTCGTACGTCGGCGTCCAGGAAATAGTTCGTGAAGCCGCATCAAACGTGGCTCCTTGGGGCAATCCTTCTGCTGAATACACCAATTTACCTACATCCTCTTTATCAAGATCCTCCGCTTCAGGAATAACGATGCTCGCCGGTTTGTTTTCTTCGCCTGCCGCCGGCTGAATGGCGGCAAGTTTCGGCAAACGGTTGATATTCGTCACGGCAATCTTTATCGTTTTCGTATCAGCTAATTTATCCGGATCGGTAATCTTAAACGTAACGTTGTACTCACCCGATTGGTCAAAGGTCGGCGTCCACGCAAATACCATTACGCCTTCATACACCTGAGCCGTCGCGCCGGTAGGAACATTCTCTGCCGTAATCACCAGTTTACCCGCATCTTCTTTATCCGGGTCGCTTCCTTTTACCCGGAATTGCAGAGGTTTCGTTTCATCAACTAACTGATCTGCTATCGCATCAAGTGCCGGCGCCCTATTGACATGATTTACCGTGATCTTAAATGACGCTGCCGCAGTAAGTCCCAGCGCATCCTTGACTGTAACCTTTATGCCGTCATAAATACCGGATTGATCATAGGTCGGTATCCATTTGACGGTTCTTGTGGTAGCATCGAACGTAGCGCCCTGAGGAAGGTTTTCGATGGTATATGTTAATTTCCCAATATCTTCTTTATCCGGATCGGTTGCTTCCGGCACAACCAAAATAAACTCTTTATTCTCATCCACTGCTTGCGCTGTAATAACCGCGATCACCGGCGGACGATTGATATTGATAACTTTCACTGGAACGGATAGTTCATCCGTAGCGCCGGATCCGTCGGTCGCCGTAAACAGGGTTGTGAAATCGCCCGACTGTTCATACGTCGGCGTCCATGCGAAAGTATTGCTCGCTTCCTGAAAGTTTGCTCCTTCCGGTAGGTTCGATGCTTTGATCGTCACTTTACCATCGTCCTCGACGTCAGGATCTGAAGCGCTGATTTTAAATGATAACACTTTGACTTCGTCAACTTGTTGGGCCGTTATGCTGGCGATCACCGGCGGACGGTTAACATGATTGACCGTTACGGTTGTATTTACCGTATCAGATAATCCGTCGACATCTTTGACAATGAAATATATACCTTCATATTTTCCGGACTGATCGTACGTCGGCGTCCAGTTAAACGACTGCGAAGACTTGTCAAACACAGCGCCGGCAGGTAAGTTAAACCCGGCATAATCCAGCTTGCCCGCGTCTTCATTGTCAGGATCGGAAGCCTGAATATTGAATGTAAAAGGGCTATTTTCATCTGTCGTAAATCCGGCCGCAAGATCGGCGAATATCGGGGGTCGATTGATATGGTTGACGGTTATAATGGATTGTTTGGTATCTGTCAGGCCGCCGTCATCTTTAGCAATAAAACTGATCGTATAGGAGCCGGATTGCTCATAGTTGGGATTCCATTTGAATGTCAGAGTTGCTTCATCGAAAGAGCTGCCCTGAGGGAGGCTGGCTGCGGAAACTTTTAACTTGCCGTCATCCTCCACATCCGCATCGCTTGGTTTATTTATCGCAAAAACGATTTCCTTATTTTCATCCACGGAATAATTACCGGTAAGCGGCAAAGACGGCGCGCGGTTAGTATTGGTAACCGTTATGGTAATCGTATCGCGTGAGAATAACTTTGTTTGGGTTTTTTCCGTCACGGTGAATACAATACCTTCGTATTTACCTGACTGTTCGAATGTGGGTGTCCAGGAAAAAAGACTGTCTTTTTCATTGTAGGTTGCCCCTTCGGGAATAAAGTTGGCCGAGAAACCAACCGGATTTCCGTCAGGATCCATTCCGCGAACTTTGAATTCAAGTTTTTGATTTTCAGCAACCGTTTTATCCGGCGTGGGGAAAATGATCGGCGGTTTGTTGTGTGTTAAGAATAATATCGAAGAAAGATCGGCGACGACCATGAAGATGTCGTATTTTACTAAACTGAATGCCTGTCCCGGTGTATCGTATCGCGCATCGAACTTCGGTTTATTGGGGTTGCTAACATCGATTGCGCGGATGCCCGCGTCGTCGATGGATACATATACATAAGGGCCGACTTTCGCCACATTATTCGTATGGCCGGGCAGTTTGAAGTCAGCGACCTGGCGCATTTTCTCAGGATTGCTCACATCGACAATAACAACTCCGGATGGCCCGTCGGCCACGTAGGCGAAATCATCATAGACTTCAATGCCGACGGCAAATTGGGTCAAGAACCTCCGAAGTTCTCTCGGCGCCGCGGGATTATCTATATTGATCGCGTGAATGCCGGATTTGCGGTCAGCAACAAAAAGCAGGCCTTTATCAGAAATAAAAACTTTACGAGCATAGTCCCAGTCTTTATCATACCGCAGCGTCGTTGCGACTTTCGGAGCTTTCGGATCCGTAATGTCTACCACAACAAGCCCGGCTAAGCCGGCCGCAATGTAAGCATAATTGTCTTTGACTTTGACATCCCACGCCTCACCTTTCACTGCGAGTTCCGCGACGATCACCGGCTTTTTTATATTCGTCACGTCATACACCAGTAACCCCGCTAAATTGTCCGCCATATAAACAAAATTACCTTTTTTAGCGATGCCGTAATTTTGTCCGACAGACCGTGTACGGCTAACCACTTTAGGATTATATATATCGGAAATATCCACGATGGACAAGCCTGCGACTTTATTGGCAACAAAAAGCAGTTTACCGTCTAGCACCATTTCCAGCGCATCGTCCTTCGACGCATCAATACGCGAAACGAATTCAAAGGCGCCTACAGGATTGGCTTGCGCAAAAACAGCGTTATTTGAGCTTTCGATGACGACCATAAACAAAAGAAAGCCGATACTAATTTTAGAAAACCATTTCATGAACCTACCCCATTTTGGTTTTGAGAAAGTATGATTCAACATTTTACTCTCCGTAAAACTACAATTATTAGTGGTTTTGAATTGAGACAGGATTATTGAAAAACTTGGTTTGAATATACAGGACATAACAAATAAATGCAATCAAAAACTCAACCTGAAGCGGATTAATTCTTGATATGAACGACCCGTTGAGGAAAAGGAAACTCAATTCCCTGTTTATTAAATTCGTCATAGATCTTCACGCGAACGGCGTCGGATGTATCATACACTTCTCTGTAATGTTGCACGCGGGCAACAACGGCCAAATTAACGGATGAATCGCCAAATCCCACAAGGTAGGCCGTTGGTTTGGGTTCGGGCAGAACCTGTTCAAAACTTTTACATACATCAGTTAGTATTTTTTTTGCTTTTTCAATGTCGCTGCCGTACGCAACACCCACCTCAATACGCAGGCGCGACGCAACTTCAGGGTATGAAAAATTAATGATTTCATTTTTGATGATCTGAGCATTAGGTATCATTACGATATTATTGTCAAAGTCCAGGATCTTGGTGCTGCGTAAACCGACTTTGATCACATCGCCGGTTTGCTGTGATGACAGAATGCGGATCCGATCGCCTGCACGGAAAGGACGATCTACCATGATGACAAATCCGGCGATCATATTTGCCAGCGTCTCCTGTGCGGCAAACGCGATGGCGAAGGAACCCACGCCGAGCGATACGACAAGCGCTTTTATATCAATATGAAAATGGTCCAGGCAGATCACAAGGCCGATCGAATACAGCAGCATATTGGCCACACGCTTGACGAGCGGAACTAATTCGTCATCAACCTGGCTTTGCGTTCGCGCTGCAATGACGTTCACGTACCATTCCATAACGACCTTGACAATCCCTGAAAACAGCATAGTAATAAAAATCACCATGACTACAAAAAAAGCGCCGTCAAGATAAAGCGCCCATTTCCCGTGATAAACGTTTTCAATTCGGCCCGCGGCAATGTATAAAGCGCTCACGTTAATAATACGCTGCACGGATTTCTCAAGAACGCCGACAATACGGTCGTCGAGATCGGTTTCTGTTTTTGATGTAACCCGATGCTGAATGATTTTTACGATAAGATGTACGATCTTGGAAATGACATACCCGGCGACGACAATAACCAACGCCTGAACCAACATCCGTATTGCCAGGTCCTCAATCAGGAATATTTCAAGCCATTCTTTCATCGTTTATTTCTTATTGTGATCTAAATTATTAGCGCCGAATGCATGAGGAATCAGTTCTTCTGCCTTAAATACCTCAACGTGATTATTTAAATTTGCGCAAATGACCTCTGAGCCCGGCGCAAAGTCCCAAATGATCTGGCGGCATGCGCCACAAGGATAACAAGGCTGCGGGGTGTCTGCGACCACAACAATTTTTGTAAACTCCCGCTCTCCATCGGACAACGCTTTAAATATCGCCACTCTTTCTGCACACATGGTGAGTCCGTACGTGCTATTTTCCACATTACATCCCGTGAAGATTTTTCCGTTTTTCGTAACTACGACTGCACCAACCCTGAAGTCCGAATAGGTAGCGATGGCTTTTTCGCGCGCACGGATTGCCGCCTTGATAAGTTCCTCATTATTCATATTCTATGTTATTTCTTTACGAGACTGGCGTAACTGCATTTAATTTAATAACCTCGAAAATATAGTTATGCACTAAACGAATTTCAAGCGTTTATTCGATATCCTAACAAAAAACAGTGTTTTGAATTAAGGAATAAAAGTTTCTTTTTTTTGTTTTCTTTATTGATTATATAGTGATATAGTATTACATTATAAATGTATTATATTCCTTTTTGTTGTGCGGTTAGCAACAAAATCCGGGTTTTGTGAATACGAGACCCGGATTAAAATTAATCAAAATTAAAACGGAGAAAATATGGAAACAGGTTCCGCAACACTCAAGTCAAAATATAAAACATTTACGTATCACACGAATCTTCGATGGCTGGAAAACCGCGCAGGGCTATTGAATTCTGAAGGAAAACCCGATTTTCGCATAGCCAGCCCGCCGGAATTCAAAGGAGAAACAGGAGTGTGGACCCCGGAAGATCTTTTCGTCGCGGCAGTGGAAACGTGTACGATGACCACGTTTTTGGCTTTTGCACAACGGCTGCAAATCCCGCTCGTGTCGTACAAGAGTTCTGCCGAAGGATTTCTCGAATTTGCCGATGGCGGTTACCGGTTTACTAAAATAATTCTTAGGCCGAACATCGTCGTAGAGAACGAATCCTCCGTCTCACAAGCGAGAAAAACTATAGAGGATGCACATCACAGCTGCCTCATTGCAAATTCCATTAAAAGCGAAGTGGTGATCGAGGCGGAATTTTTAGTAAAACCATAATTGATGCTAAGCACAAAGATTTGGAGATTTAAAAATACGCCTTTTTTAATGTCCCGCAGATGCCGCAAATTAACGCAGAGATCATTCTGCGGAAAGCGGCGAAATCTGCGGGAGTAATATGGATAAATTATATGACCATCAATAAACACATCACCATCGAAGATCTCATTGAAAAATATCCGGATTCCGTACATTATTTAATGCAAAAGGGGATACGTTGTCTGATCTGCGGGGAACCGATGTGGGGAACGCTGGAAGAAGCAGCAAAAGAAAAAGGTTTCTCAGATGCAGAGATCGGTACTTTTGTCGACGAACTTAAAAAAAAGCTTTTAGTGCCAAACCTGTAAGGTTTCGGAAACCTTACTTTTAAGCTATCAGGTTTAGTTACTTGTCGGCTGAACTTGCAATACTCTCGCAATCGGATATTTGTTTACGTTTTGATCCCAATAAATGGACTTCATATAAAACCAATTGAGCCTCCCGTATCCGCTATTCGCAAACGCGGTATCGCTTTTAAGCTTTTCCTCGAATTCAACTTTTAATTCCGGATTCGTTTTCATCATAGAATCGGCGAGTTGCTCTAATTTGTACGCTTCGCCATACTCTTTTTGCTCGAATATGGAATTGAAAAATCCCCAGTGAACAAACGAATCGGGCGCTTTGGGTTCGAGTAAATTCATGATCACACGATTACGCTTTTGATTCATGCGTACTTTTACGTCGCCGGGACTAAATTCCCTGAACTCGCGGATCGGCTGTACGTCGCACTCTACCGTGATACGGCCTTCGAAAGGTTTTTGGGCCCAGGTGACGTTTTGGAATTGATATGATTCTATCCAGATATTTTCTTTTTTCTTCAGCGTCGTCATCTCTACTCCATGCGCCTTCAAAATGTCTATTATCTGCGTCCATTGCCGCGGAATTATGTAATACACCGGCGCCTCGGATGAGTACTCCGTTATGACGGAATCATAATAAGGTAATCTGTAATCGATCGGAACGTTTTCCCAAATAACCCAGTCCTGATTTGATATATCGCTTTTATCAACGCGATAATTAAAACCCATAAAATCGATCACGGAATGATGACGATAATCAACTTTAAAACGCAGTCCTACCGTTCGTCCCGTTAAACTCGCGGTCTCCATGTCGCTATTCTTTATAGCTTCCTTCAGCGACACATGTTCCTTATTCATCAGTTCCATCGTATGCAGCAGCATCTGATAAGTGCCGTCGACGCGTTGTTTATAACTCTTGAACATGTGCGTTTCGATCAAAAGCGCAGGACGGTTACGCAGAGCGACGTAGCCTGTAGAAAAACGGGGCCGGGCGACGCCTCCGTCCAGACCCTTGGTGATATCGTTTTCGTCAACCAAACTCACGTAAGGCGACAGCGGAAATCCGGCATCTTTCATTTTCTCTTCGAGATAAGGCAGGTAAGTTTTTCCGGACCACTCGCGAACCGGCGGCGACATATTGATCTGTTTCTCGAGATAATAGGTAATAACGTGCCGGTAATCGGCTCCGTCCGTTACATGGCAATCGATAAAAAAATCCGGATTCCATTCATGAAACATTTTAAGAAATGCATGCATTTCCGGAGCGTCGGCCTTCATGTAATCGCGATTCAAATTGAAATTTTGAGATGTCACGCGCCAGCCCATTTCCTTCGGGCCGTTTTGATTGATTCGGTTATAGGCGCTGAATCTTTCATGTCCGTCGACGTTGAATATCGGCATGAATAAAACAGTAACGTGGTCAAGTAAATCCGTGTATTTTCCGAGCACCGCGATATCACGGATCAGCATGAGCCCCGCGTCTTTGCCGTCGATCTCGCCGGCATGAATTCCCGCTTGAATCAACAGGATCGTCTTGTCGGTATTATGCACTTTCTCCGGAGTAAAAAAACTGTTCTTATCCACGATGACCAGCGGCAGATTTCTGCCTTCGGGGGTAACGCCGTAATAACTCAGGCGTACCCACGGCGAAGCCTTTTCCAACTGCTGAATATATCGGATCGTCTCGTCGTATCGCGGCGTCTCCAGAAAATTTGATTTCTCGTAAAACGTCAACCAAGCCTTTTCCGACTTGTCGTGGTTGCCGCACGCAGCAATGCTCATCAAGATCAGCGCCAACATCAGTTTGTTCATACGTAACAATCTCCTTTAATTTTTTTTACTTTCCAATAAAAGCATCAGGTCGTCTAAAAAACGAACGTCATTATCTTCGTAGCCGTCGGAGAATTTAATCTCTTTTTTAATGTGCGCCGCTAGAGCACGCGCGATACGTAGCCTTTGTTCTGCCGGAAAAATATTCTTCCGGTAAAAAAATTCCCGAAGTAAAAAATAGTCCAGCCCTTGCACCTTATGCGCGTGAGTAATCCGGATGTTTTTAATATACTCCGGATTGGCTTTAAGCGCCGTAAAGTTCTCAAATCCTGACGTGTTACGTTCTTTGATGACAATAGTTCCGGCAACAAAATCGCCGATCCGTTTCGATTGCCGATTGGATATCAGCACGGCGCTGCCTAACCCATAACTCGGAAAAAAATAGAGCGGCGGCATGGCGTCTACGACGCGCAAAATATTGCGGATGACGGAATCGAGGAACGTGATGGGATAACCGCCGTCTTTTACTACGCGCAAGTTCAGAACTTTCTTTCCAACCGATTGGCCTTTCCAGATCGTTTCAAAAAAAATAAAATACCCGTCAAAGATCAGAAAAAGAAGAATCACAACCAACGTTTTCTGCCAGGCGTCGCCGATTTGCAAATCATGGATTAACGTGCCGAATACGGCAAAAAACACGCTCACGATTCCAGTAAGCGCTATCACACAGACAGTCATCGCGAACAAGTCGATCAGATAAGCGATAAATCGCGACCCCAGGCCTGCGAGCTCGAACTCCAGAAACACGTTTTCAGGCGTTTCGACGATTAGGTTATCTTGAAGAGTAGAGTTCATGGTTTTGTGCAAATATGAAATTTATTGAAACTGTATTGAGAGTGAATGGATTATAATAAATTACCATTGAATAGACAAGAATTTACGTTTTCCGCAAGGTAGGAGAAAAAAATTTCTGTTGCGTCGATGGCCAAATTTTTTGATATTTATACCATAAAACGATCTGTATACATTGTTATCACTTTCCGGTTCCCGTAAACGGATTTTCTAATTTGATTAAATATTCCAAATCCGTATCAAATTGGAATATAATTTCTTATCCGTTCCAGTCTTTCTCTTGTCCCTTTCCGAAAAGCTACTTGGACTATCACTAGATTTTTTTCGATTAACATTTGCAATAATTAATGGCCCATCTCGTAGAAGGAGATTTATATGAGAAGAGTTCTGCTCTTTTTAGCTGTCCTGACAATTCATTCAGAGTATGTGTTTGCCGGCACGAAGACATGGAATAATGCCAGCGGCGGTACATGGAATACACCTGCTAACTGGACGCCAAGCGGCGTGCCGACCGGAACCGATACCGTTTACATCAATTTGGATGGTACATACACCGTAACGTATAATGCAAACAACGCTTCGGTATCTACAATTTATCTCGGCGCTTCTTCCGGCATACAAACCCTGATCAATCCAGGCAATGTTAACGGAGTAATCGATACTTTATTTATATTGTCCAATGGCGTATTTCAAATGACGGGAGGTTCGTATTCGGCGACGCGAATTATTAACCAAGGCACCGTGCGACTTTTTTCTAACTTCGGTCCTCCGATAATTAACCAGGACAGTATGTTGACGTCCGGAACGGTAAGCCTGAGCGGCAACCTCACTAATAGCGGAAATGTATATGTGACAACTGGTTCTCTGGCTCTGGCCGGCGGCAGTTCTTCTACTGCGGGTTCGTTTTTTATTTCTTCCGGGGCATCTGTCGCTTTCAACACAGGCACGCACATATTGGACGCGTCGTCTTCCATTTCCGGCGCGGGCAATGTTACCTTCAGTTCTACCACAACAACCCTTAGCGGCAGCTTCAACATCACCGGCACTACGGTCAATTCAGCGGGTACCACAACTTTCAACGGCTCGCCCGGCAACCTCGTCAGTATCGCCGATTCACTGCACATGAGCGGAGGAACATTAAATCTGATCACGGGCGATTCGATCATCGTTCCTAAGATTCGAATGAATAGCGGGACTACGGTTCTGCTCGTCAATGCGCCGATCCGTTTCACCAAATCATTTACGCACAACGCCGGAACTCTTCGCGGGAACGGAGGCTCCGGTGTCTTACTCGTAAGCCCGGGACTCGTATACGATATTCCCACGACCTCAACTACCAAATGGCAGAAACTAACCGTATTAAACGAAGGTACGATCCAATGGTCGGGTTCTTTCTCGATCACTTTGGACAGCGGCGTTGTGATCAATAATTACGGCCTGTTCAATCCGCTTTCCACCGGAACCGTTACACTGAACCACAGCAGCGGAACGATGTCCCAGTTCAATAACTACGGCACCTACCGCCGCTCCGTCGGTACGACCGTGAGCAACATCAATGCTCTGTTCAACGGGTTCTCGGGATCAGTCGTCGATGTACAGAACGGAACCCTGGCCTTTAATCAAAACAGCGTATTCAACGATGCCGATGCTTCCGTTTCGTCCGGCGCTTTGCTTCAGATCAACGATACTTCTTCTTGGGATGCCGCATCTTCTATTTCCGGCGCCGGTAATGTTGAATTCTCATCGCTGGTAACCATGAGCGGGAGTTATAATATCGGAGGCTATACATCGGCTACAGGCGGTACTACTACGTTTGACGGTACCTCCGGCTCACTTGTAAGTATCGGCGATTCATTGT
This sequence comes from bacterium, assembly GCA_008933615.1. Classification (NCBI taxonomy): domain Bacteria; species bacterium. The sequence goes on from WBUR01000043.1 coordinate 30,189, forward strand.
ACATGGGTGCGGGCACTCTCAGATTATTTACAGGGGATTCTATTATTGTCGGCGCCGTTCGAATGAATAGTTTAAGCGGAGTCCTTTCTCTCAATGCGCTCCTGCGGTTCACCCGAACCTTCACGCACAACGCCGGTACTTTGAATGGGCTTGATCCTTCAGTTACTGTCATTGTCAGTCCGGGTCTAACTTACAATGCCGCCACAACCTCAACGACCCGATGGCGCAGAATGACCTTGCTGAATCAAGGAACGGTTCAATGGACCGGTTCCTTTTCGATCACTTTGGACAGCGGCGTGGTCATCAATAATTACGGTTTATTCAATCCGCAATCAACCGGAACCGTTACCCTGAATTACGGTGTCGGAGCCATGGCACAATTCAATAATTACGGTACCTATCGCCGTTCCGTCGGCACGACCGTAAGCAACATCAACGCCCTCTTCAACGGATACTCCGGTTCTCTCGTCGAAATACAATCCGGAACTCTTGCATTTAATCAAAACAGCGTATTCACCGATGCCGATGCATCCGTTTCGTCCGGCACTCTGCTGCAGATCAACGATACTTCTTCATGGGACGCTGCGTCGTCGATCAGCGGAAGCGGAAATGTTCAGTTCAATGCTTCCTCTACCGTGAGCGGAGGATACACAATTTCAGGCACGACATCCAACACGGTACGGTTTCAGGACATAGGTTACAGTTTGTACTCAGGACATAGGTAACACTTCTTCATTAACTTCGGTTAGTATTCTCACCAAAATGGAGGTACTAACTATGCCATGGAAGGAGACCCGAGTTA
>WBUR01000044.1 GCA_008933615.1 bacterium
CCACGATCTGATCGTGGACTGTTAATACCAGCGTGTTGATCTTGTTATTAGTGTGTTGTCAAAGAACAAACTTTATGAATTAAAACTTATCAAAACTCTTGACTCTTTACATACCAGCGAAGTCGAAAGCTGATTTACTATATTTTGTCATGGTTCGACTCCGCTCACCATGACGTCTGTGAGTAAAGCGGATAAGCACATTTTCTAAAGGTTTATGCACGTGCGGCAAAATAAACTAAAAATAAGGACTATTTTATGATAAAAAAAACAATCCTGTTCTTTGGATGGGCGTTGTTATCAAATGCGTTATACGGTCAAATCGGGTGGAAAGAAATGACATGGCCTGTGTACGGGATGGATTTTATGCTGCCGGAAAATTTTAAGACCAAGGAGAGCTCGCCGGATTTTTTTGTCGCAGAGGGCGACGGATTCAGTTTTGCGATACAGCCGTGGCGAGATTCGACGTTGAGTTTGGAGCAAGTAGCCGCGAAAGCGCTTGAACAGCTGGATGCCGACGACGCCTCGGTCACTATCCGCGACAGAGTAGACCTGGACGGGTTTGAGGGATATGAGATCATCGGCGCGGGAAAACAGGAAGGCTACGATATAATCTTCGTCGTGCTTGGATTTATCGATCCCGTCAGCGACGCCAATTTTTCCGCCTATATACTGTTCTGGCACGACATGAAAACCGACGATAAGAATATACGTATTGCCAAACAGATCATTGAAGGAATTCGGAAGTCGGGGGAGTAATTACTCCTGCTTCAATATCTTCTCCAAATCCTCCTTACTCACCGTAAGTTGTCCCACGCCGGGAAGCCTTTCAGTCAGAATTCGCCAATTTGAGTTGGCTTTGAATACTTCTTTAAAGATGGGAAGCGACTCTTTGACCATGCCGTTATTGGCGAGCGCGACGGCATGCCAGTATTTCATTTCAACATTTTCAGGGAACATTTTCTCCGCGTTGCCATAAAGTTCCATTGCGCTTTTCATGTCATTTTTTTCTACGGCGTAGTCGCCTTTGTTCATAAATTCATATGCGCGGTAAAGTCTGAGCAATCGGCGTATCTCTTTGATGGGTTCCGCATGATCTTCGATACGCAGATCGATGACCCGGTCTTCCCAGATCTTCCCGGTAGGTTCTGCGCGAACAACTAAAATAGCCGCAGATTGTTTTCCGCGAATGTCTCCGCCAACCGATTGCGCCGCTTCCAGTGCCGTTACCATTCTTTCAGCCAGCGGACCTGTAGATTCCTGAAATGCCTTTGCCATGGCCGGCCAAACCTTATCGTTGAGCATCAGATTGGCTTCAACGGAAAAGTTATCTCCGACGTAATGACCTGCCGCAGGGATGCATTTTTTTCCGGTGTGCGCAGCTACATTTCCTTTCGCGTCAACGATGGCTAATTGCCGCACGTCGCGTCCGTCATCGGCATCGATGAGTTCCTTCAGAACTTCCTGCGCAGTTTTACCGGATCGTAATAACTCCAATCCGCTAGGCCCGAACGAAACATTGACAAATGATTGAGTTGCGATCGCTCCCACGCCTGCCTCGGCCCAGGAAACGAGCGAACCGACGGAAAACCAATTAGACTGAACGGCTACGCCCATTTCACCGGTAACCGTATCCCGGGCGACGATGGAGAAAGTATGAACCAGGCGATTATCCGGATCGATTTGAGCCGACAAATTCTGAATAGAGAGGATGGCTGAAACGAGCAACAATACAAATTTTTTCATGAGTTATTCTCCGGGTTAAATGAATAATTATTTTGATACATCCATTAAGATCCATTGGTCTGGATTAATAACGGGCTGTGTGTTTTTTGCAATAACAATATCCGCATAACCGCGTGACATGTCAATGCGCCTGATATCTTTTCCAAACTGCACGGTAACAGGCATTGGAAAATAGAGGCCGTTCGGCGTTTCCCATCGCAGATGGAGTTTCGTTCCTTCGATTTTTGAAACCAATTTCGGAAGTACCGGTTGTCGAAGATAGACTTCGAAGAACCAGGCAAGATCTTTTTTCGTAATGGATTTGACGGTTGCAAGATAGTCGTCGGTAGTGACGAAACGGCACTGACGCCCGTCAATGACTTTTTCGGAAGCAGGATCCGGATAGGTCATTCGGCGCAGCGATGTAAAAAAATCCTTATCGCCGATCAGGTATCGCATCGTTTGTAATATCCACGTGCCCTTATTATAATTATCGCCGTCACTTTCAATATAATCCGGCGCTACAAGATAACTTTCGGCGAGGCTGCGTGGGCGCCGTTCTGCGACGGGTTTTGCATTACGAATTTTCGTTCGCGATACGGCCATCGATTGATGATAGGCTTTGGCGCCGTGAAGTTTCTCTACATAGAGTTGCTGCATATAAGCGCCAAACCCTTCGTGAATCCAGATATCCGTCCAGTCAGCTGCGGTTACCAAATTGCCCCACCACTCGTGAGAAAGTTCGTGATGATGCAGAAAATCAAAACCCCAATCGTTGTTCTTGTAATTATTTCCGTATGCGATAATGGTTTGATGTTCCATCCCAAGATAAGGAGTTTCCACAACGCCGTACTTATCTGCCCTGAACGGATAAGGCCCGAGAAGCTCTTCATGGAAACGGAGGTGTTCAAGTATTTGTGTAAAGAGTGTTTGGCCTTTCTCGACATTTTCCGGCAGAACCCAATAGGTTACAGGAATAATTTCGCCCGTAATGCTTTTATAATTTTCTTCTATCGTCTTATAGGGTGCAATGTTAATTGAAATACCGTAATTATTAATAGGCGTTGATACAAACCAATGGTACGTATGCGTTTCGTTTGTGTTTTGTGTAATAGCGCGCAATCGGCCGTTGGAGGCACAAACAAGTGATTTGGGGATTGTCACGTGAATTCGTACGGAATCGGGTTCGTCAGAGGGATGATCTTTACATGGCCACCAGATATCTGCGCCATCGTTTTGACAAGCCACGCCGATCCACGGTTGTCCATCGGCAGTTGAAGACCAAACAAACCCACCAACCCAAGGGGGCCGCAAGGCCGTTCTGGGTTTTCCGCCATACGCGACGGATAAAGTGACATTGGCGCCCGGTTGGTGCATCGTTCCCAATGAGATCCAAACCTTCCAGCCGCGTTGCTCAAATTTGAGGATTTGGAGTTCGTTCTGGGAGTTATTAATAAAAACAGAATCAATGGACAATAACGTGTCGAGATCGAGCACAATAAACTCAACCGGTTGAACGATAACGGCATTCAAAGTTAAAATCCCATAAATCGACCGCTGCTGCGGATTTACTTCAATGTTCAAATCATACCATTTTACATCATAACAGGCTTGTTCCGCCATGAGTATCCCACCCGTATCGGTTGGCTTCGCGCCTAAGTTCCGCTGGGCTTGAGCCTCAACAGAATAAATGATAATAAGAAAAAGCAGAGAAATTATTTTAATGTTCATAGAATTTCCTCGTTAATATATTTTTTTTGACTTCGCAGCATAAAAGATGTAGCGTCTATGGCACGTGAAACGGCGAGTATACCATCCAGATGGTCAACTTCATGTTGAAGCAATTCGGACAACGCATTATTGAGCATTATTTCCTGATCCTGCCAATCGGTATTTTTATAACGGATGCGGCAGTTGGAATGGCGTTTTACTTTAACCAATAAATCAGGAAAACTCATGCAATCGTCCCAGAGTTCAAACATCTCCGGGCTTTTAAGGTCAATTACAGGGTTAATAAAAACGACCGGACGATCGATGTGCATGTACACAAGCCGTTTCATCACGCCGATTTGCGGCGCGGCCATGGCCCGGCCTGCTTTATAACGCGAACGAAAATCCATCAGCGTGTCATGCATATCTTCAATTACAGGTGCTAAGGAGGATATTTCCTCCTTACGAACGGCAAGGCACGTTTCATACAACTTCGGATGTCCAAGGAGCAGAATCTCTATGACGGGCATAAACCGATATGTTTTGTGGTAGGTGTAATGACTCTGCAAAAATATAAACTCTATACCGTCATGAATCAACTCAATTTCTTTTCGAATTTGCAATTGTCAAAAGGTGAGATTAGTTTAATATAGCATATTACCGCTCATGGTAGATAAACGAAAAACGAACCTTATGAAAGAATATATATTACCGGACGCGACCCGCATAGGTTACGTGCACCTTACGGTTTCGGACGCCGAAAAGGTGTCAGCATTTTACAGGGATCTGCTTGGTTTTTGTGAGAACCGGAATGACGATGGAGTGATTGGGCTATCTGCGAACGGCCACACGCCGCATCATATTTTACTGACAGAAAACCGCCATGCGAAGCCGCGTCGACCGCATACAACGGGGCTTTTTCATTTAGCGATTCGTGTGCCGAACAGGATTGAATTGGCTCGTATGTTTTTTAAGATACACGAACGTCGTTATCCATTTCAAGGTTTTGCCGATCACGGTGTCAGCGAAGCGTTATATATGGCCGATCCGGAAGGAAACGGAGTAGAAATATATGTGGACAGACCGATGGATCTATGGCCGAAACGTCAAGGCCGCCTGCACATGACGACCGATCCGCTGGATGTAAATGATCTTATGAATGAAATAAAAAATGACAGCAGCGCAATAAAGGATCTTCATCCGGAAACAGACATAGGCCATATTCATCTGCAAGTGTCGGAGTTGTCTCGCGCTGAAAAATTTTATCACGGAATCCTCGGCATGGATATTACACAGGATTCTTATCCGGGCGCGCTATTTCTCTCTGCCGGAGGTTATCATCATCATATCGGCGCCAATATCTGGTCCGGAGAAGGCGCTGTCCGGCCGGGTAAAGATTTCCTTGGATTAGCCGGATTCGCAATCCATATTCCGGACTCGCCGGACAAAGACCTTTTATTGAGTCAATTTTCCTCGAATCGCATCGAAATTAGTCAAAAGGGAAAATCTTATTTTACGCATGACCTTGATCACAATCCGATTGAATTGATTTTTGAGTGAAATATGTTAATAATAGGGTGAAGAAAACGTTGACGATTATAAAAATTAAATAAATTACACTTCTGCTTCTAACAAAATAAATAACGTTGGAGTTGACATGTCATACATCCGCATCAAGAAATCAGGTGAAAAAATAGCCGTTTCAAAAATTCTTTGCGTCGGCGCTAATTATTCCGATCATATTGCTGAAATGAATCCTGGAAAATCTGCGGAACTTCCGAAAGAGCCCGTTATATTTATGAAGCCTCCATCGGCAATTGTTCATGACGGTGAAAATATTATTTTTCCGGATGTACAAAGTGAACTGCATCATGAAGTAGAACTCATTGTTGTGATCGGTAAAGACGGAAAAAACATCAAAGCCGCCGATGCGGACAGCCATATATTAGGCTATGGAATCGGATTGGACATGACTCTTAGGGATTTACAGGCTGAAGCGAAGAAAAAGGGACGGCCGTGGACGATCGCAAAAGGGTTTGATACGTCGGCAGTTATTTCGGAGATTGCCGGTAAGAACGAAGTAAATCAGGTGAATGATCTTCCGCTAAAACTTTTTATCAATGATGCGCTTCGGCAAGAAGGACGTACTTCTGATATGATCTTTACGGTCAGTGACATTATTGTCTACTTATCCAAATTTTTTACATTATGCCGGGGGGATGTGATTTTTACAGGAACGCCGAAGGGAGTTGGCCCTGTGCAGACGGGCGATTATTTAAGAGCTGTTTTAGGAGAATATGCCGAAGTAACCGTGTCAGTGAAAAAGATTTAATTATCGGAAGAAGAAGCGATTTTCTTTTCCAAGATCGGGATCACGGTATTAACGGTAGTTTGCGACTGTTCCTCGGTAGACGCCATGAATATCTGAAAATTGCCATTCCGGTTGGATGAGAATATAATTTTATTTCCATCTAGTGAAAATCGCGGAAAAATATCATCTCCATCGTCATACGTGATACGCGTTTGATCTTTACCGTCGGTCTGCATCTTGTAAATCTCATAATTTCCGCCGTCACGATTGGACGCAAACGTAATAAACAGATCGTTCCTTGAAACAGACGGCTGCAGATCATTCCCTTTCGAATTGGTCAGGTTTGTCGGTTTGTCTTTACCGTCCAGGCTGCCCATAAAAATTTCATAATTATTATCGCTTTTCTTTTCAGCATACAGGATATGGTTTTCGATTCCAGGCTTTGTTGAAGGATCGGTCAATGCGGAGGTTTCATCGCCGTAAACTTTAAATAAAAACGTGCCGGTCTTTTCGATGGTGAAAACGGAAGAAGATTTAGTCCAGAATGGATTGCTTGAAAAATCGCTTCGGTCGCTGGCAAACATAATGGTCACCGTATCAATAAACGACGGGCTCCAATTATCACTTCCGTAACTGCTCGTGACCCTTTTTACGCTTTTTCCATTTCGATCCATATAGTAAATTTCACGCGGTTTGTATTTCTTGGTACTGCGGTCGTCGCGGGTTGATGTAAAAACTATAAATCGTCCGTCAGGTGAAAACGACGCATTCTCATCCGACTCAGCGTCATCCGTCAATCGTTTTATTGAGGTTTCTCCCTGGGCGATATTCATGGAATAAATGTCCCAATTGCCATTTCGGTCGGACTGGAAAACAACCGTATTGCCGTCAGGCGAAAATGCCGGCATGATGTCATTGAACTTGTTATTGGTAAGCTGTGTAATTTTGTATGGGCTTGAAAAACGGGAAGCTATACGTTCAAGAAAAGCCTGGCCTTGAAAATCGCGCAATACGGTAAGAAACGCTTCGTATCCGGATTTTTTCTTGTCCAATGCCAGCAATAGGTCGCCTTTGGCATACATAACATCCATATTGGTCGGATCGTTTTTTAGAGATTCTTCCATATATTTCAAAGCAAATTTCTTCCGGCCAAGCGCGAGATATTCTTTCGCTATCTCATATTGAAGGGATGCATTGGTTTTATCCGCGTCCAATTCAGTAAATAGTTGCTTCAATTTCTCGCTTAAGGTTTGCGTGGAATCCAGTTGAAGAGCCGGGGGTATTACAGCCGTATCCTGCGAAGTTACAGCGGGTTCTTGTGCATACAGAGGAAGATGTAATAACGCCATGCAGATTGCAGTAACCGCTAGATTCAATTTCCAAATATGAATAAACTGCCGCATGAGCGAACCTCCTGAATTTTTTTAGAAATCACGGGAATTGAATGGATTTTAGGCAAAATGGCAGATAAATGCAAGGAGATTTTAGGGATATGGGTCATATTTTGAAGGATTAAATTTTGATGAACCGTCAAGATGAAACTATTTGGATTGTTCTACCGCCGTTAATATATTTGACACACAAAACTAATCATTCTGTATTAAATCATGATTAAAACAATATTTTATGACCTGGGAAACGTTTTGGTTAATTTCGACTGGAAGACTTCCGCCATAAGGATTGCGGATCATTCGACTCGATCGCCTGAGGAGGTTTATCACATATGCGCCGGAAGTAAGCTCGCCCGTAAATATGAATGCGGAATAATTACGACTGCCTTTTTTTTTGAGACGCTAAAAAAAGAAATCGGGTTTAAATTAACCTCCGAAGAACTTCATGGTTTATGGTCGGACATATTCACACTTAATAAAAAAAACGTGGCCGTCTTGGACAAAATTAGGAAAACATATCCCGTTGGCCTGATCTCGAATACCAATGAAGCGCACGTGCATTGGATTGAGAAACAATTCGGTTTTCTCGGATGGTTCCCTCATCCCACTTATTCCTATATTGAAGGATGTATGAAGCCGCAGAAAGAAATTTTTCGCTCAGCGCTGACCGCTCTTTCCGTCACGGCAAAGGAAAGTCTATTTATTGATGATCTTAATCAGAACGTGCTCGCAGCTAGAGAACTTGGCATGCAGGTGATTCATCTTTCACCAGAGAAAGACCTTGAACTGGAACTGAAGAAATTTGATGTAAAAGTCACATAATGCCGTCTGTTTCGAGGATCGGAATTTATGACTTGAATAGGTTTTTTAGATGTTTCTTTTTCAAAGTGCGGTAAATATCGAAATCCGTTACGCCGGATGTTGTTTCGTTTTCCGAAGCAAGATCTGCAAGTCTCTTATTTAAAATTATTTCAGATAATTTTTCGTTAGCCCTTTTTTCAAAAATTCAAAAGCTGACTCCGGCGTATCGGCGAACGTAAATAATTTCAGATCCTTCTTGTCGATCATATGGTGGCGTACCATTGAGTCAAAGTTTAACACTTCTTTCCAATATTCCGTTCCGTAAATCAAAATAGAAAGCGGTTTGGCGATCTTCTTTGTTTGAACCAAGGCAAGTATTTCAAACAGTTCATCCAGCGTGCCGAATCCTCCTGGAAATATCACCAGCGCTTTGGCGAGGTAGGCAAACCAGAATTTGCGCATGAAAAAATAATGGAATTCAAAATTGAGTTCCGGCGTAATGTAAGGATTGGGGACCTGTTCAAATGGCAATGCAATATTGAGCCCGAGCGAAGGGCCGCCGGCTTTTTTCGCACCTCGATTGGCGGCTTCCATCATACCCGGCCCGCCGCCGGAACAGATCAGGAAATGTTTTCCGTCGTGCAAGGACTTTGACCACTGCGTCAGCAAGTAGGCCAACTGAACGGCGTCTTCGTAATATTTTGACATATCCAGCTTCATCTTGGCTTCGTCGAATTGCTCCATTAGTTTTTTTGGAGGGTTTTTCCTGCCCGCTATGTTCTTCCGAATCGCAGTAAACGCTTTTCTTGCAGCTTCCGGTGACGGCGTGCGTGCAGAACCGAAAAAAACGATCGTGTCGCGTACATTGAGTTTTCTGAATCGTTTCTGAGGTTCGTAAAATTCAGATAACATACGAATGACACGGCCTTCCGGACTGTGCAAAAATTCTAAGTTCTCATAAGCTCTGAGTGGAATTGTATTTTTTTTCAATGCCGTTCCTTACGGTTGGTTTAATAATAAGGGTTGACAAAAATCATTTCTTTGAATAGTTTTTGAAGGTAAAAAAAATCTAAACAAACCCTCTCTGTTTGTCAATCCTTATCTGCTTTACATAAACAGGTACAACGAGGGAATCTCAAAAGGCTTTTCATGAATATACCGATACTCGGCGATAAGGTTCCCAAGCGCGGCAATAAACTTTCCGAATTATTGGGGAAAACAATTCTCAGGGTCATGGGGTGGCGGATGGAAGGTGAAATTCCTAATCTGCCGAAGTTCTTAGCCATTGCGGCTCCTCATACGACCAATTGGGATTTTATATTAGGGATGTCCGCATTGATGGCGATGAATATCCGCGTTCACTGGCTGGGCAAAAATACGATATTTACTTGGCCGGTGAGATATGTTTGGCAGTGGCTGGGCGGACGACCGGTAGACCGCTCCAAAGCGCATGGCGTTGTTGAACAAATTGTGCAGATGTTCAAGGACGGACCGCAATTTATTCTCGGCCTCTCGCCCGAAGGCACCCGAAAAGACATGCCGAAATGGCGTTCCGGATTTTATCATATTGCAACAGGCGCAAGTGTCCCGATTTTGATGGCCTATTTTGATTTTGAGCGTAAGGTTCTGGGTATTGGCCCTCTTTTTTATCCTACCGGTGATATGGACAAAGATATTGAATCCATGCAGAATTATTATAAGCCGTTTACCGGGAAGTACCGTAAATCCTGGCAAGCTTGATTATTATGCCGCTTTGAGTATTATTTTCATTAAATAACAGGAACCACATTGTTAAACCCCTGGCGCGGGCTTGGGCAATTGCCACGTGAATTGTGGATCGTTTTTGCCACAACACTGATCAACCGAATGGGCATGATGGCCCTTCCGTTTCTTGTTTTGTATTTGACGCGTAGTCTTAATTTTTCTTCGGCGCAGGCGAGTTATATTTATGTAGGATACGGGGTTGGCGCTTTGGTCACGGCGCCGTTTGCAGGTAAATTATCGGACCTTGTCGGACATCGGCGGCTGATGTTGTTATCTTTGTTTATGACCGGCGCAGTGCTGTTGGCTTTTCCGCTCGCTTCGGATTTTTTTATTGTACTGATTGTAACGTTGATCTGGGCGGTGGTCAGCGAAGCGTATCGTCCATCGAGTTTAGCGGTGATCATGGATTTGAGTTTACCTGAACAAAGAAAAGCAGCGTACGCTTTACAACGGCTTGCGATCAATATCGGTATGAGTTTCGGCCCGGCCATCGGCGGGTTTTTGGTTTTAGTTTCCTATCCATTGCTATTTATTGTTAACGGTCTTACTACGCTGGTTTCCGGCATAGTTTTTCTCATACTGCCGTGGCGTGTTCAGGAACATCATACGGACGTTTCGGATAAAATTGATTTAAAAAGTCCACCAACGCCAAAACTCAACTCCTTCAAAGATCTGAAACTGATTTTCTTTCTTGCGGCGATGCTTCCGGTCGTTATTGTGTTTTTTCAGCACGCTTCTTCCATGTCCTTATTTTTGGTCAATGATCTTTTATTGCCGGAGTCAGCCTACGGGATACTTTTTACAATCAATACCGGCTTGATCATTTTAATCGAAGTAGCGATGAATATAGCGATGGCGCATTGGCCTTATCGGCGTGCGCTGACGTTGGGAACTTTTTTGATCGCCGCCGGGTTTGGCGCGATGGCATTTGCCAACGGGATGCCGGCCGTAGCGGTAACCGTTGTCATCTGGACGTTCGGCGAAATGATCGTTCTTCCGACCGCTGCGGCCTACATGGGCCATATCGCGCCGGCCTCGCGCCGCGGGGAATATATGGGATTATATCAAATGATGTTCGGGCTGGCGTTTATCATCGGCCCCTGGCTCGGTTTGCATTTGTATGAACATTTTAATGCGCAGGTTTTGTGGGCGGCGATGTTCGGGATCGGGATTTTGTCAACTTTGATGATGAGGCAATTGAGAGAGTGACGGTAACGTTTCAGGGTTTAAAGAAGTGGCTGTTAAGGAGCACGAACGGACAATTTGCCACAACGGCTGTTATAAAAATTAATGTTTGATATTTAACATCACCCGCTTTTGACGATCAATCTTTAAATTGCATTGCCCTTGCTTTTATAAATCAGACAATAATTTAACTTTTTTCTTTACCACTTTTTGCAAGAAGCCAAATAGTAAATGACCTCTCTCCAACAATACCCGGAGTTGCTACTAGCGCCAAAAATATTGAACTAAATACTTAGAAGCACGAAGCCCCCGCTTTTGCAAAACGGCTGTTACCTGCTGTCGTTCTATTCATTTCGGATTTTTTTAAGGTCTAATGGATTACTGTTCTTTATGAAAAATGAACAAGCAATAATCCAAATAATAAATGTCCCTTCAATAATACGTTGATACAGCCCTGCATATTCTGTCAATGGGTTAGATAACAATATTCCAATAAATAAAATACAATTTAGTCCGCAGAAAACTGCAATTTTTGATAAACCGAAATGTGTCTTCAATTGACGCAGACCAATACCAATGGCTATTATGCTAAGCGGAACAAAAATGTAAGTCAACAAGCCTGTCAAATTATGTATTAATTGGGATATGCTTGGGTCTATTAATTCTTTATTGCATCCTTTATCACAAGGAAATATTCCAACAATGATTGTTGCAAGTCCGTAAAATATCCCGAGCCCCCAAAAACCAATTTTTATTAAGTTAGATTTAGGAAATTCTCTGAGTCCAAGAAAAGCGAATATTGTTAATAGTAGTCCACTAGGAATATAACCAAAATATCTTAAAGCCTTTCCATAAGGTGTGTCAATAGCATATGTCTCACTAATATATTGTGAAAGAGGATTGTAGTCGTCAAACTGAAAACCACCAATAACCGAAGCGACAGAAAATAAAGTCACTCCTAGTATTCCTATCCAAAAAACTGTGTTTCCATTCATAATTATATCCCGCTCTATGTCAGTAGTTATTATTTTGGTGTTGTCTTCGCTATGCTTGCATATAACGGTCGATGGTATGGTGTCGTGCGGGATTATGAGGCGATTCCTATCAGTTTACTCCGACTTTTTTTACGAGCCACAAACGCTCGCAAACCGCTGAAACCCGCATGCACTATACCATGTGTTATCACCAGTTTTATTTCTTTTCCTCTCGTAAAATTTTCTCCATTTTACGACCTTTTGCTAATTCATCAACCAACTTATCTAAATATCTAACCAGTCTATAAATTTCAAATTCATCCTCAATTTCTTCAATTCGATAGCCACAAATAACTCCTTTAATCAGGTGTGCATTGGGGTGTATTTTTGCTTTTTGAAAAAATGATTCAAAGGTTGCCTTCTCCTGAATAAGTCCTTGCAAACTCTTTTCATCAAAACCAGTTAGCCATTCTATAACTCTGTGAAGTTCTTCTTTTGTTCTACCTTTCTTTTCTACCTTGGTCACATAATGAGGATAGACAGATGCGAAGATCATTTTTGCAACTTGTTCGTTTTTTTCAGCTGTCACTTTCATTTTGATACTATTTTATTGTTTATTACTTTCTCATAAAGTCAAATGCGCCTTTTCGCAGTTGTATTCCATACTCTAAATAGGCTTTCATACAAGCAAGAAAGTTTGCCCATCCTCCCGAATTTTCTAAAGCCCATTTCAGATTCGCTTCATTAAGTTCCTTTCCATTTTCGTTTACTCTTACTATGGTACTATCATCCGGCAATTTTTCTAATGTGATTTTCACAATAGTTTCCGGGTCCCAAACAAAGGAAATTGCACTAGTATTTTCAATTTTAATTTCTTTAATAGGGAACTTATCTTCAAATTCAGGAAATTTCCATATCACTTCTTTTCCTGTTTCTAGTCGCCCGCTACTTTCAGAAATAAAATACTTGGTCATTTTGTCTGGATTAACAATCCCTTCAAAAACTTCCTCAATTGGTTTTTGAATTTGTATAGTTGCGTTAGATTCAAGTTTCATAATAATTCCTTTTTGTCTTGATTTATCTAAATTGGCGCTAACGTTTTGCAGCTACCCGAAGGGCGGGACTTTTACCACAAAACTTGATTTGAAAAACTAATGTTTGATTAACCACAAAACTGTCTTTGGAACACGAAACCCCGCCTTTTGGGTAGGTGCTGTTAGGTGCTGGCGTTCTTGTCCATCGTGCTTGTAAACCATTGTCGTTATTCAGTTGTCGTGTCATTGAGTGTCGGCTGTGCGTTGCGTATTTTTTATTTTTTTTAAAGCGTTGGAAATTTTTTTTAATTCAATTTTTCTTTTGGGTCGGCTTTGCAAGCTCTTTTAAAAACTTTGGTCTGTGCGGTTGCTTGTGCGGTTTTTAAATGTGCTTGCAAATTGCGTTGGATTTATTTCTCGGTTTTATTTTCTGTATTAAAAGCATTCATTATATATTCATAGGATGATGGTTCAGTAATTTTGATATTTAATTCTTTATCAATTTTTTCAAAAGTGTCTTGCAATATTTTAGTTAGAATTAAAAATAGTCCGATTTCAATTTCAGGTTCTTTAATTACAGGTATTCTGTGGGCTTTATGAAATGGGCTTTCACAAAACATTAAATTATGTTTCGCAATATAATTCCAAGTGCTATGAGTTGCTGAACTACATACATCATAAAAAATGTCGTAGTATTCTTTGTAACCTGCATCAATTGCTGTATTTCTTACATCATTAAATTTCCAACTTCCAACATTTATTTTATTAAGAAATGAAAACCGTTGTTGATTTATCCAATTTTCTGTATTCTCAATAAACTTTAAATCAATTTCTTCTTTAACTTTTTTAGCTTTTGCAAATTCTAAATGCTTCGTTTCTCTTCCTAACCCATACTCAATAAACATTTTTGCTCTTTCATCAGGTTTTTTAAGTATCCAAGAAATATTAATGTGATTTTCTACCATACACCGCATTATGATTGGAAGAAAAAATTCATTCCAGGTAAGATAGGAATATGACATTTCATTTACTAATGAACACTGTCTTGAAACCAAACCCCAAATAACTTCATACTCTGCGGATTTCATCAGGTCAAGATTTAAACTTTCCCATCTTGCATTAAATTCATTTTTCAGCAACTTTCGGTATTCGTTTGTCGCATCAGCAAGCATTTTATAAAACTCTTGATTTTCCATTTAATAACATTTTTCAAGTTCCAATCCCCTGTTCCAAAAATATTTTTTCCATTCTCCATTAGAAGAAAAGAGATTATTGTTTCCGAAAAATAGATTTATAGTTTGCCTTATAGAACTTGCAACTTGTTTTGAAATTTCTGTATTGGGGAAATCAGATATTTCATCGAACTTGGCAAGCGATGTTTCAGGGCTTACAGTAAGTAGGTCGGATTGAAAAGCCATATCGACCGCAGTGGCTTGCATAAATGTTGTTGTAAAATTTGTTCTATCGTATAACTTTGATAAATATATTTTAAACTCAGATACTGATATATCTTGTTTTAAATTAGAATTTTCAGCGACTAAAAATGACAATGGAAATTTCGGATAAAGAAATGTTATTAACCCAAATGCTCTTTCATAATCATTAAGGTGTCCTAAATTCGTAAGCTCTCTTTTAATTTCAGCTTTTTCATTTTCGGTTAATTCACTGTAACAGCTTAATGGTGCTAACCATTGCTTTGTGCCATTTAAATTATGTATTTTATTTGTTGTTTCGGAAATTTGTAAAGCAAGTTTTGACCCAAGCCCAAATTTGTCTTGCAGTAAACCAATCCAAATTATTTCAGGTAAAATTTCTTCAAGCCAATTAACGCCATTGAATTCCCCTAATTGTAAAATCGGTGGAGTATAAATACTTCTGTCTCTCTTATATCCGCTTTCTTGTAAAAAGTCTTTCATTATTTTTCCTTCGTAATTGTTTTCTTTTTCTTCGGTTTTTCTTTTGTAAATAGGTCTGCTGTATATTTTTCGTATAGTTCAAATAAAAATTCCATTCGTTTAGCTTCCGTTGTAAATTGTTGCGAACGATAAGCCAAGTCAACGGCTTTGTCCAATTCATTATGTGCTTTTACCAATGCAGGTGGCATTGTCAACGGGTCGTATAGGTCGGCAAGTGAACTGTTTGGAAAATCAAGTCTTGCATCTAAAACCTTCTGTGTTGCCGTTTCAATTGCAGCAATTTGTTTTTCAGTTATATTGTCTGGCCAAGGATAATTGTTGTAAACAATATCCTTAGAGTAACGGAAATCACTTTTTAAACGACCGCAAATATATTTTACCCAAGCCATATGCATCTTAGACATTAGAATACCAAAATGATATTTATTGCCGTTGGGAATTGACATACAAGTGTCGCTAACAATGGAATTTTTATCAAAAAAACCGAATGGGATATAAGGTCTATTTTCAGATGAAACACGAGGAACAACTATAAATGTTTCAGGTCTATTTCGGTCACGAAATAAAGTTGGTGCTGTTGCAAATTTCTGTGTTGAAGGAGCAACACTGTCTAAACGAAATTTCTTAACCAAGTCAGCCCTTTTCAATATTTCGGGCATTTGTTTTAATTCATTTGGCTCTGCATCAACAAGCCATAAGCACCATCTCTTTTTCCCATTTAAAAATTCATACGCTGATATTAACGGTAAAATATATTTTTCTGCTTTAGGTTCTTTTTGCAGAAATTCCGTTTTGTCTTCGTCTGATAATAGTAAGTGCCCTCCGTCTAATGGCATATTTCCGAAACTCATTTTAGGAACATTACAAAGTGGATTTGTCCTTTTAGTTATCAGAATATCCTTCGCATCAACTAAATATGGATTGATATTTTTAACTTTTAATTCGTGGGCTTCGCCTTTAATATTTTCATATTCAAAAATGCTCTTGTTATTAGTGTCGTAGTTGGCGTAGCCAACTATCACACAATATACCGCTGCATTTCCTTTTGCTTCGTTGCTCCATTTAAATGTTCGGTGAGCAAAATGGATTTTAATTTTATATTTATTCAGCATTTGTTCCCAAAGAATGCTTGTCTGCTCTCCTTGAACAATTGAATTTGTTGAAACGAATGCAACTTTAATTTTTGTTCCTTGAATAAATTTGGCTGCTTTGACATACCAACCTGTTACATAGTCAAGAACTCCGCTACTGTCTGCATTCTCAAATTGTTTTACAATTTGGTCACGCTGATTTTGTTTCATTATTTTAGACCCAATGAATGGCGGATTTCCAATGATAAAAGAAAGTTCATTTTTTGAAACAATATTTTCCCAGTCTTTTTCTAAGGCATCACCGTGAACAATTTTTGCAGATTTTTTCAAAGGTAGACGAACAAAGTATTGTCCAAACTCATTGCTTATTTGCATATTCATTTGGTGGTCAATAAGCCACATTGCAACTTCGGCAATTCGTGCAGGGAATTCTTCATATTCAATTCCGCACATCATATCAACATCAAGCCAAATAATATCACTAACATCAATTACTCTTTGTCCTGATTTATTCATTGCTCTTAAAATTTCTAATTCCAACAATCGCAATTCACGGTAAGTAATTACAAGGAAATTTCCGCAACCGCAAGCAGGATCAAGAAATTTAAGCGTGCTTAATTTTTTATGAAATTCAGGAAGCTTGTTTTTGTTGTCCTTGATACTTTCAAATTCTTTCCAAAGGTCGTCCAAGAAAAGCGGTTTGATAAGTTTCAAAATGTTGGTTTCACTTGTGTAATGTGCTCCCAAGTTTCTGCGTTCTTTCGGGTTCATTACGCTTTGAAACATTGAACCGAAAATTGCAGGTGAAATTTTGCTCCAGTCAATATAGCAACAGTCTAACAAGGCTTGTCGCATTTTACTATCGAAACTTGCCGTAGGCAAGTTTTCTTCAAATAATTTTCCGTTCACATAAGGAAAGTCGGCAAGTTGCTCGTCAAGATTTTTAAAGCGATTTTCTTTAGCTGTGTTTAATACTTGAAAAAGTTCTTGCAGTTTTGAAGCAAGGTCGCTTCCATCTTCGGTTGTCCGCTGTTCTAAATATTCTTGAAATTGTTGCTTGTTGAAAATGGTTGTGTCTTCGGCAAACAAACAAAATAGAATGCGAACCAAGTAAACTTCTAACGGATGTCCTGTATATCCAATTTCTTCAAGTCTGTCGTGAAGTTTACCCATTAACTCCGCTGCTTTAATGTTTGCAGGGTCTTGCTCTTTGTAAACCTTTTTTTGATAACCTAAAATATATCCGAAATGCTGAACATTATTTATAAGGTCGTTAAGTTTAAAATCTACGGTCTTATTTTCTTCAAGGTCGTAAAGTCTAAAATTTTCAAAGTCAGAAATGAGAATATATTTCGGTAATTCGTGTTGTTTCAGTCCGTGTGTGTAGTCTTTGGCTTGTTGGTAGGCTTTGTCAAGGTTTTTGCCCCGACTTTTCATTTCAATTAAAATTGTTCCTTTCCAAAGCAAGTCAATGTAACCGTCTTTGTCGTCCAGTTTTTTTACTCTGTGTTCAAAGGTCGAAACTCTTTTACTGCTAATCCCAAACACGTTAAAAAACTCAACTAAAAATGGTTTTGCGTCTGCTTCTTCGTTTGAAGTGTCCGCCCATTCCTTTGAGAAATTTAATGCTCTATCTTTTATTTCGTTCCAGCTTAATACCATTCTTAAATTGTCAGGTTGCTAAGATAATTATTAAAATACCCACTATCGTCATTTGGTGCGGTGGGAAAATTTGGCTCTTTTGGTTTTGCGAAGGGTCGGCTTGTGTGTCGGGCAAAACCAAATGTGCCAAATGTGCGGTGGGAAAAAATTGAATTTAAAAAAAGTGCGGTGGGAAAAAATAAAAAATACAGAAGGGTCGGCAAAGAGTGTCGGCTTACTCGTTGTCCGTTTATGATATAGTCCGTATGTTGGTCACTTGTCAAAATGGTTACTTTTTCTGTTAAATTGTCTGCCTGTCGATGGTTGTTGTGTCGTCCTTTACGCTTGCACCTAACTAGTATATAAGACTGATTTTTTCATCCTTATCCACCCAATTCCGGCTAGATAAGGATGGTTTTTGTAGTCTTTATTTCCACGATAGGAAATATTATTTTTCTTCACGAAGTTGTTCCTGATTGATTCAAGTTGAATTGAGCAAAATTACAACTTTATTTTTGAATTTCACAGGTTTTTGTAAAAATATTTCCGGATTTATGTTTTTATCTTCCCTAATTGCTGATTATTTAACATACTATTTTGTATTTGGCTACAAACATGTATATTTGCCCCAGCGTTTGAATGATAAAGTGGATCCTCAAAGTCAGACATAACCTATGGATAACCTTCTCTTTACCGCCAATACGGTTCTGCCCGTATTTCTAATCGTATTCCTCGGACTGGCTTTGAAACGATGGGGATTAATGAACGACAATTTTGTTAATCTTTCGTCCAGAATCGTTTTTACTATATCATTACCCACGCTGGTGTTTCTGGAATTAAGCGCTATCGATTTTTCAAATGCACTGGATGCAGCGCAAATCGTATATGTTTGCGCGGGAACGTTTTTTTCATTTGCTCTGAGTTGGATACTATCTAAACCATTCATCCGCGACGCGCGTGACCGCAGTGTATTTATTCAGGGCAGTTTTCGCGGAAATTACGCCATTATCGGATTAGCACTTACTGCCAATATGTTCGGCAGCGATAGTCTTGGTAAAGCGTCGATCCTTCTGGCCTGCATTCTTCCTTTGTATAATGTGCTGGCCGTCATCGCCCTCACCGTGCCGATGCGTCACGAGCGGCAATTGAATATAGCAGATGCACTGCTGGAGATCGTTAAAAACCCGCTCATCCTTGCTGCCATTTGCGCCATACCCTTTGCTTACTTTAAGATTGGAATTCATCCGATCATTTCTAAAACCGGAAATTACCTTTCTGCTTTGACTCTCCCGCTGGCGCTTATTGGAATCGGCGGTTCTTTAAGTTTTGCCGAGATGAAACGCCCCTCGGCCATCGCGCTATCGGCTTCGGCGTTTAAAATCATTCTCACGCCGCTGCTGTTAACATTGGGCGCTTATTGGCTGCACTATACCGGCGAAGATCTCGGAACTATGTTTATCCTCTTTGCATGCCCGACGGCGATAGTGAGCTTTGTTATGGCGGAGGCGATGGGCGTTAACGGAAAACTCGCCGGTAATATTATTGTCATATCGACATTGGGATCTGTCGTAACCATTTCGATAGGCCTTTTTATTCTCAGAACGTATGGCCTCATCTAATGACCCATTCGTGTCATTTAAGTTTGATCAATTGACTAAATGCTAATGAATATATAGTTTCACTTTATGATGAAAATGGTCGCATTAATTTTGTTCGTAGGAATTGGCGGATTAGTTTTTTCACAAAACCCCACAGTTGTGATTAAAACAGAAATGGGGAACATTAAAGTAGAATTGTTTTTAAAAGACGCGCCGATTTCCGCATCGAATTTCCTAACCTATGTGGATGATAGTTTGTACGTCAATTCCGTATTTTATCGCGTTGTGACCATGCAAAACCAGCCGAATAATAATGTGAAAATTGAAGTGATTCAGGGCGGATTGTTATCAGACGAACGGGTACGTTGTTTTCCCATTGAGCACGAAACGACACAGGCGACCGGCATTTTGCACAAAGACGGCGTGATTTCCTACGCCCGCGCGGAACCCGGAACGGCCGGGTCAGAAATTTTTATTTGCTTAGGCGACCAGCCGGAATTGGATTTCGGCGGTAAACGGAATCCCGACGGACAGGGTTTTGCAGCCTTCGGAAAAGTGATTGAAGGCATGGATGTAGTGCGCAAGATCCAACGGTTACCTGAGAAAGACCAAATGCTGGTCACTCAGATAAAGATTTTCAATATTGAACGCTTGCCATAAAACAAGAATATCATGCTCATCAAATACAAACTTAATGAGACCTGAAAAGGATTTTTTGGTTAATTCATTAATCAGCTTATTTTGTAACTCAGCTTACACAATTTGTTCCCGCAGATCGCGCTAATTTACGCGGATAAAAATTTCCGCAGGAGATGAATTCATAAATGAATTCATTGAAAAAGAGCATTGCTTATTGAACATAGTTTCTGAGTAGTTACTTGTTTTCACATAAAGGGATCCGATAAAATGAAACAGTTATTTATAATCGTGTTACTGTGTTTAATCACAGGAAACGCAATCCGTGGTCAGCAAAAAGAATATCCGACGTCGAGGTTTTACACCGAGGCCGGTTCCGAGCCGCGTGAGCGCGTGGTGGATTTTGAGCGCATGCGACTCGAAGTGTCATTCGATGCGCCGAAAGGACTCGTCAAAGGAAAGGTGACGCATTATTTTTCTCCGCTGAGAAAACAAGTGAGTGAAATTTATTTTGACGCAGTCGGCATACGTATTCAACAAGCTTTACTTAATGGCAAATCGGTTGAATATGTGAACAACGGCAAAGGGATCACCGTTTACCCCAAACCGGCATTGGCTTGGAATACCAACGACAGTATTACTTTTGTTTACGAGGCAAATCCCCGTGAAGGAGTGTATTTCGTCGGATGGAATGATCCAAAAAATATAATGCGTAAACAGATATGGACGCAGGGGGAGGACATTAGTCACCGCCACTGGATTCCGATGTATGACGAGCCTAATGACAAAATGATTACGGAGACGATCATTACGTTCGACAAAAATTACCGCGTTATTTCCAATGGAAAAAAAATTTCTGAAAAAGAAAATAAGGATGGAACAAGGACCTGGTTTTATGCGATAACCAAACCGCATTCGAGTTATCTGCTGATGCTTGCTATCGGAAATTACGAAGTCAAAAATGTCAAGTCCAAGAGCGGCGTGCCCATCCAGCTTTGGTATTATCCCGATCAGGCGGATCGTGTAGAACCGACGTATCGGCGCACGGCAGATGCTTTGGATTTTCTTGAAAAGGAAATCGGGGTTCCATATCCCTGGACCAATCTGGCCAATATTCCTGCTTCGGATTTTGTAACGGGCGCCATGGAAAATACGACGGCGATATTGTTCGGTGATTTCTGGTATATCGATGAACGCGGTTTTCTGGACGACATTTATATCGATACCGATATTCACGAACAGGCCCATCAATGGTTCGGTGATCTTACCACGATGCGTAGCTGGAAAGGCCTATGGCTGAACGAGAGTTTTGCAACGTACTACGGAAAGATGGGCTGTAAGAAATTTTTTGGTGAAGAATTTTATCAATGGAATCGCCGTGAGGAACATGAAAAGTCCTTGCGAGCATCGGAATCCGACCGTCTGCCGCTTGTGCATACCGAAGCAGGAGGAACGAGGTACTATCCTAAAGGCTCTGCGGTGATCGAAATGATGAATTACGTCTACGGCGAAGACGCATACAAGCGTGTCATTTATCATTTTCTAAGCCACCATCGTTACCGGAACGTGGAGACCAACGATCTGTATCAATCCTTTATGGATACGCTGGGCGTAACGCCGGATTGGTTCTTTGACCAGTGGATCTACCGCGGAGGCGAACCGCATTATCTAGTAAATTATTTTGACGTAAAGGAAGACCATAGACGCACGGAGATCATGATAAACCAAATTCACGCGATGGACGAATTGACCAAAGTATTTAAAATGCCCATTGTGTTTGAGGTTCATTATACAGACGGAACCAAAGATAGCGTGCGTGAATGGATAGATCAAGCTGTGCAGAAAACGGTAATTCCCAATCGGGATAACAAAACTATCGATTTTGTTTTATTCGATCCGGGAGATTGGATTCTTAAAAATGTCACATTTGAAAAAACACTTAACGAACTGAAAGCCCAGGCGCTGCGGGCGTCGAACATGATTGACCGCTATGACGCAGTCGTAGGAATGCGATCACACCCGGCGGCAGATAAACGCGATGCGCTGCTTGAACTATTTGCGCGGGAAACATTTCATGCCATAAAAAGTGAAATTATTGCACAGCTTATTTATGACTTCGATAAAAAAAGTATAACGCTCATTCGCGCCGGATTAAACGATCCTTCGGTTGAAGTGCGAAAAGCCGTTCTAGATAACATGAAGCTAATCCCGGCCTCTCTGAAAACGGAATTTGAAGTTCTGCTGACTGATTCTTCCTACAATATAGTTAACACTGCGTTGACCAAGCTGACTGACCAGTTTCCGCAAGATATAGATCGTTATCTCGAACTGACCAAGAATCAGTTCGGCCTTGCCAACGAGATCAAATTTAATTGGCTGGAAATCAAAGCGAAACGCGGCGATAAAGAGGCCTTACAGTCCATTGTGGAATATACAAGTAATTCTTACCCGGCCTCATGGCGGCGGCAAGCATTCAGAATACTTAAAAGATTCAATTACATGGACGATACCGTTCTCGCCAATATGTTTGATGCACTTCTGTATTCAGCCGGTTTTCTTAGCCCATCGGTCAGACCGGTTGCAGATTATTATTACGAACAATATGAGTTTAAGAATAAAATTAAAGCCTATTATGATTCTCATGCATGGGAACCCTGGCAAAAGGATATTTTACGGAAAGTGGTGAGATAGCCTATGCATCCGAATGAAAAAGTTATCGAAACATTTTATGCTGCGTTTCAAAAACGCGATGCACGAACGATGGCAGATTGTTATGATGCGGATGCCGAATTTTCTGATCCCGTGTTTCAGAACCTGAAAGGCAAACAAGTTCCGGCGATGTGGCGCATGCTGTGTGAACGCGGAAAAGATCTAAAAATCGAGTTCAGCGATATTCATGCGGATGAACATTCAGGAAAAGCGCATTGGGAGGCTGAATACACGTTTTCTGCAACCGGGAGAAAGGTTCATAATAAGATCGAAGCTGCGTTTGAATTGAAGAATGGGAAAATCGTTCGTCACACGGACGTCTTCAATCTCTGGCAGTGGACAAAAATGGCGCTCGGTTTCAAAGGGTTATTATTAGGCTGGACGCCTTTGGTTCAAAACGTCATTCGAAAGCAAGCCAATCAATCATTGGAGAAATTCATAAAACATGAAAACATTTCTTAAGGAATTCCGACACACGCTGGAAGGCGCATCCGCCCGTCTTCAAAAATTAAGCGATGAACAAAGCCGTATTCCAAAAACATCCGGTAAATGGTCGGCTAAACAGATCATTGGCCATCTTGTAGATTCCGCCGGGAACAATCATCAGCGATTTGTTCGCGCGCAATTCAAAGGCGATCTTGTTTTTCCGGGATATGAACAGGAAGCATGGGTGAAGGCTCAAAATTACGAAACGGAAAACTGGCGCGAACTTATCCAACTCTGGAAATCCTATAATCTTCACATCATTCACGTTGTAGAAAACATTCCGGCTGATATTCTGAAACAAAAACGCGTCAAACATAATTTACATCAAATCGCATGGAAAACGATTCCTGAACAGGAACCGGCGACGCTCGAATATTTCATTCGCGATTACGTTGGGCATTTAATGAATCATCTGGAACAAATCTGGTCACAGTATAAGATATGAATCTCGAAATAATCCGCGAATATTGTTTACGTAAAAAAGGAGTCACGGAGGACTTCCCGTTTGATGAAGAAACGCTGGTGTTCCGCGTCATGGGAAAGATATTTTTATTGGTAGGCATTGACCCGGCAGAATTTATTAACCTCAAGGCCGATCCGGAAAAAGCGATCGAATGGCGGGAGTTATATGATGGAGTCAGGCCGGGCTATCACATGAATAAGAAACACTGGAACAGCGTGTACCTCGACGGATCGGTTCCAGATAAAGCAGTTCTTGCGATGATCGATCACTCGTACGAATTGATCGCAGCAGGTTTGAAAAAAACAGATAGGGAAAAGTTGAAAAAGATAAGATGAAAATGCTTTGAGTCTTAATTACCGTATGTGTAGAGCGAATTGTCAATTCGCTCTACATTATTTCACTCTGATAATAAGCTATTGTTGAAATGGATTTCTATCTTTTCACTATGAACAAATAATTTATCTCACCCGTCTCGCCACTTCCGCGCCGAATTCATTAGTCCCGCATGTAGAATTCTTATTCAGGTCCGGCGTGACAAATTTCCCTTCCTTAATTATCTCCCGCACCGCCTTATCTACGCGTACCGCCGCTTCATGTTCGCCGAGATACTCCAGCATCATCACGCCGCCCATGATCACCGCGGTCGGATTGGCAATATTCTTTCCGGCGATATCCGGGGCGCTTCCGTGGACCGCTTCGAAGATGGCCGCCGTTTTGCCGATATTGGCGCCGGGAGTTAATCCAAGACCGCCGACAAGTCCCGCAGCCAGATCCGATAAAATATCGCCAAAAAGATTCGTGGTCACCATCACATCAAATACCGTAGGATCCATAACCATTTGCATCGCGCAGGCGTCGATGATCTTGTCCTGAAATTCTATTTCGGGGTATTCCTTGGCAATTTCGTGGGCAACTTCCAAAAATAAACCGGATGTACATTTCAAAATATTGGCCTTGTGAACCACCGTAACTCGTTTGCGTTTATTATTCCGGGCATATTCGAATGCATAACGTATCGATTTTTCCGCGCCCGAGCGGGTGATTATGGCGGTGCTTTCCGCGGCAATATTGACCCCGTCTGCTTTTATAAAATGCTCAATGCCGGAATAAAGCCCCTCCGTATTTTCACGAACTATCATGATATTGACATTTTTGTATCGTAAGTCCAGTCCTTCAAACGACGTTGCGGGGCGAACGTTGGCATAAAGTTCAAATTCCTGTCTCAAAGCCACATTCACGCTGCGATAACCGATGCCCACCGGCGTAGTCAAAGGGCCTTTAAATGCAAGGCGGGACTTACGGATGGATTCCAAAGTTTCGAACGGGATCGGCGTGTCAAATTTTTCAACCGCCGCCATGCCGGCGAGCCGTTCCTCCCATTCAAATTTAACTCCCGTCGCGTCCAGAACCTTGACGGCCGCCTCCATGATCGAGGGGCCGATGCCGTCGCCGGGGATTAGTGTGACTGGGTACATGTAAAAGTTCTCCTATGAATATTAATTTATCAAATTTCCAAAATACAATTCTTAGATCTCAAGCGAATGCCCAAAGCGGTACGACTCGCTATTTTGTGGAATTTAGAATCGCTTCGGCTTCCTTTAATTGTTCAATAGTATTAATTCCGGAGATCTCACGATAATCTTCCGTGACGTAAGCGCACACTTTCTTTTTTTCATGAATTAATACGTTCAATACGTCGGGTAAATAATATTCGTTCTGTACGTTATTTGAATTTATTTTTTTCAGCGCATTAAATAATTCACGCGATCGAAACAGGTATATACCTGAATTTATTTCTGTAATTTGTTTTTCAACATCGGATGCGTCCTTATGCTCGACGATCTTTTGAACCGATTGATCGGTTTGTCGAATCACACGTCCGTATCCGGCGGGATCAGGCATGTGCGTTGTGAGAACCGTTGCGTCCGCTCGCTGCTCAGCATGCATTTGAATCAGGTGTTTCATGGTGCCATACGTTAACATCGGCACATCGCCTGATAAAACCAGAACTGAGCCGTCATATGTTTCCAAGAGGCCTTCCGTTTGCATAACCGCGTGGCCGGTTCCCAACTGCGGTTCCTGAATGACAAATTCAATTTGTTCATTCTTCAGTGTTTCTTTTACATACTCTTTCTGGTGTCCGATGACGGCGATAACACGATCGGAACCAAGGTCTCTCGCCAGCTGAATCACATAATGAATCATCGGCTTACCGTTAAGCGGATGGAGAACCTTTGCCAGATCGGATTTCATGCGGGTGCCTTTCCCCGCCGCCATGATCACAGTAACAAAATTCATTATGGTTTCCATGTAATGAAGTATTGAAAAGTTCCTCCCGCATCAACCGAATAATTTGACCGTACAACAAATTCCTTAATTGCTTTTGTTTCCAGAACCTTTTGAAAATATCCGACGGTAATGTATTGCAGCTCGGGGATCAGATAATTTATGATGACGTTTACCTGGGCGTCACCCGGCGTGT
Organism: bacterium; assembly: GCA_008933615.1. Taxonomy (NCBI): domain Bacteria; species bacterium. Next base: position 25,915 of record WBUR01000044.1, read on the forward strand.
TTTTTATGTTTACAATTTCCCCTTCCGAGTAGTAGGTTCCCCAGCCTTTGGAAATAAGGCTGATCGTACGTTCGACGGAGCCCCATCCCAAAACATAGGCCATAAGTCCTTTCAGATGGGATTGGGCTGTAAATTTTCCGCTGTCGATGCAGACCTGTTCGGTGGTTAAATTTTTTTCTTTTTTTGCCTGCACGATCATGGCTTTAATCAAGGCATTGTATATACTGCAGTCATACCAGGTTGCGCTGGAGATCATGCGCAGCATATGATCCGGTGTTGCAAAATATTCTTCCATAGAATAATTGCCTTTGATCATTTTTTGCAGTTCAGTTGAAGGCAATTGTTTCAGTATTTCCATCCAGTTTAGTTTCAGATGCTGGATGAACTGTAATCGCGCGATCAATAACGACCCTTTGATCGACTTTTTTGGTTTTTCTCCGAACATACGATCCGATCTTTATAAGTTTTGTTTAGAGAATTATATTATCAATAAGGCGCGTTTTTCCAAAATACACGGCAAGCGCGATCAGCGAGTTCGGCGAAACTTCGGCTATTTCGCTCAACGTTTCCGGATTCACAACGGTTATATAATCAACTTTTGCCAATGGATTTAGTTGAATATATTCACGCATCGCCTCAAGAATAACCGCGCTTCTTTTTTCACCTGCGTTAATCATTTTTTTTGCCACTTCCAATGACTGCGACAGACACACCGCTTGAGTCCGTTCATCCGAACTGAGGTATCTGTTTCTTGAACTCATAGCCAACCCGTCAGTTTCACGAATGATCGGGGCCATGATGATTTCCGTTTCCATCATTAGATCTTTCACCATGCGGCGAATAATAAAACACTGCTGAGCGTCCTTCTGTCCGAAAACGGTGACTTGCGGGCTTACGATATTCATCAGTTTTGCTACAACCGTCGTCACGCCGCGAAAATGGGTTGGCCTGGTCATACCGCACATGACCGAACTTAGATCGGCAACCTCGACATAAGTTTTTGCGTTAGTTGAATACATATCTTCCGAGGACGGATGAAAAACTACATCCACGCCGGCTTCTTCAGCTAGTTTTTTATCGACATCCCACTGGCGGGGATATTTATCGAAATCTTCGTTAGGCGCAAATTGAAGCGGGTTCACAAAAACGCTCATGACGACTGTGTCGCATTTCCCCTGCGAACGCGCAACCTCTATCAGGCTCAGATGCCCCCGGTGCAAGCAGCCCATGGTTGGAACAAACCCGATACGTTTTTTTTGAAGTCTCGCGGTTTGAGACCATGCATTCATTTCTTTGGGCGATGTGAGGATGATCATGAGTAGCGCCGTTTTTTATTCCGTTATTTCGCCCGCTAGGGATAACGTGAAATTATTTTTTACTTTTGGTGTACTTCCTTCACATTGTCCCAAAAGATACATCGCTTTGGTAATCGCAGCTTCCGTTGTCATATCTCCGCAGGTTATAGCTCCCGCATCGAGCGCTTGTTTCCCGCAGTCGTATAACTGCAGATCCACAGAACCGTTCATCGACTGACTGGTTATCGCAACCAATTTTCCGGATTGCGACATTTTCTTAATAAAAGGGATAACCGAATGGTCCAGAACGGGAACATTCCCCGCGCCAAATGCTTCCAGAATAATCACTTTAACATCGCTTTGGATCAAGCTGTCAAAATACACGGGGTCTAAGCCGGGAAAAAGGCGCAGACATAATACTTCGTTACTAAATGCTTTGTCTAACCTAAACATGCCGGCCGGCATCCGGTGGTTATTCTTGATCTCTATATGAAGTCCCACTTGAGCCAACAGTGGAAAATTCGGCGAGGCAAATGCATCAAAATCATCGATACTGATTTTTTTTGCCCTATTCCCGCGAAAGAGTTTGTAATCAAAAAATATACACACTTCCGGAATGTCATGCGTGGCGAGTTCTATCGCATTGATCAAATTACTTTTTGCATCCGTTCGGATCGCGCTAAGCGGTCTTTGGGAACCCGTCAGGATGACGGGTTTCGGCAGATTATTCAGCATAAAAGAAAGCGCGCTGGCCGTATAACTCATAGTGTCCGTACCGTGGATGACAACAAAACCGTCGAAACGATCCATGTTGTTAGCGAGAAGTGTTCCGAGGTCTACCCAATGTTTGGTTGAGATATTTGAACTGTCTACGGTGAACTGACTCTGAAAATCAATTTCTGCAATATCGCGGGCGCCGGGAACGTATTGGAACACCTCGTTGATGAATTGTGTAGATGCTACGCTCCCGCTTGTGCCGGGCGACATGCCCATGGTACCGCCGGTATGGATCAATAATATTTTTTTCATAAGCCCCGTTCGTTCTAAGGCGCTGAATTTACACGAAAAATATATTAATACAAATAAAAAATCCCTCCGTTTTGCGGAGGGATTTTGTAGTACAGAAATTTCAATTCAGGCTAATGATTGTCATCCTCGTCTTGATCATCATCGTCGTCATTTTCTTCGCCGTCATGATCGTTATCTTTCATTGCCTTCTTGAAAGATTTCTTGATGTTATCGTCAATATCGCTTCGATTAGATTCATTCATCGGATCCAGATAGAGTCCGTCTTTCATGAACCAGCCCGCCGGAGCAACCAACATGGTCGCATTCACGTCATTCGTTGAGTCCGTGACGACCAAAGGCGGATTGATCTCCAGTTCCTGCTCAATATCCTTTTTGCTTCTGTACAGGAATGGCGTTCCGTTGTAAGTTCCGCGGATCACGACTGAAAATCGCTGATCGCTGCTTGCGCCTGCAACAAAATCCGTATCGGAAACAGCTTCGTCGTCTTCCGGTTTGTGGATCTTGAATTTGATTTCATCATAGATCCCGTTCGGAATGTCGGTGGCCGCTATCTGGGTCACTCCGCCATTCATGTCAAGATTGACAATAAAAGGTCCCACTTTATAATCAAGGGAGTCTTCGACGTCGGTTTTGAATTTAATGTTTTTGAGCAGTACTTTGGCCGACGAGAGAATGACGGTGTCAGCGGCCGTCTTTGCAAAAGCGGACATATCCACTTTCATGCTCAAGGAAGAACCGGGCGCGGTACTTCCGTTCTTCTTGTCGCAGGCACTGAATGCGACAAGCATGATCAGCGCGACGATCAATCCGTTTGTTTTGAGAACGTTTGCTTTCACGAGGGATTTCATAAATACTCCTTTGTTTTGGTGAATACCCCAGAGAGAATCTATATTAAAAGAACTTATATCCGAGTTTCGACTATATATCAACTTAGTTATATATGATCAGACCAACTGTGACAACCGTCACATGAGCAAATTTATTTTAATAAAAAATATATAGCGTAAATTTTTCTTTACGCATGAATATGCGTGACTTAAATTCAATAGCTTCAAGATAGAAATGGGTTATTCCGCCTTACCGGTTTGTACTGATTCAGATCGCATTGCAATCTTTGATCGACACCGGTAACAGAATAACCCATTTTTAAGAATGCTGGGATCAGTTACTTGTCGTTCTGGTTACCGTCCTTATCGTTGTCTTTGAAACCGCGAAACGAATCTTTGATCGTATTTTCAATTGCGGAAACATTGCTCGCGTTTACGTCCGTCGGATCAAGATATCCGCCGTCTCCGTCCGAAAACCAATTTGTTATGTTGACCGCCAATGTAAGATTGGCAGTTCCAATGCTGTCCGCTATTATCAATGCAGGATCGATATTGAAGGACTGATTGATTGTGTTTCGTGATCTGAAGACAAAACGACTCGAATTGTATGTTCCAATGATGATGATAGAATACCGATCGTTCCCGCTTGAGCCTGTTATGAAATCAGGATCGGGGATACTTTCGTTTGCATTGGGTTTATGTAACTCAAATTTGATGTGGTCATAGATGCCCTGTGGAATATTGGCGGCTTCAACAGTTTGTACGGCGCCGTTAAGATTTAGATTGACCACGATAGGACCGCTCCTGAAGTCTGATGAATCCGAATCTCCCTGGTTTTCAAACTTGATACGCGTAATGAGAATCTTAGCGGTATCAATGGTCAACGCGCCTGGAACGGATGATTTTCCAAGAACCTGCTCTGTCATGAAACTTAAAGTGGCGTTGGTTGAATCTTTTTTGTCGTCGGAACAACCTGCAAAAAAGATTGTAACGATAAAGCTTGCCAGCAGGGATTTCAATAAATTCCTCATAATATTCCTTTCAGTTCAAATGTTATACTATTGTTTTATAGAAGTTTGATTTAGACAGTTATATGTTTGAACGCGACAACCTATAGAAAAGGTAGGTATTGGATCGAACTGCATTTGTGATGGGCGTCACAAAGCGTATGATTTTACACAAATCACACAAAAAATGTTTAATTAGAAAAACGTGTTTATTTGGGTTACATAACAAGTCATGGTGAGACATTATGTTAATGAGTCGGTGTTTTGATAAGTTTCTTCTAAATTTAAAATGGAGAACTTATCATGGAAACACAAACCTCAAATTTAAGTTTTAAAGGACAACACTTTTACGTAGGTATCGAC
>WBUR01000045.1 GCA_008933615.1 bacterium
TCGTCATGGTGCTCATTCAGGTCGGCGGCTTTGGGGTAGTGACTGCATTTCGTTTATTGTGGATCGGCCGGTCAACCGATCTATCTCCGGGTTCTGCGCAAACGCTGGGTTCCGTCATGGATGTGACGGGCGAGCGGCAGTCGGTGTTTCAGGTTCTGGCCTCTACGGCAAAGATCACCCTGGCCGTCGAGGGACTAGGTTGTCTGATCATGTATTTTCACATGAAAGAAAGCGTCGACTCGCCATTGTGGTTTTCGATCTTTCATACGATTTCGGCTTTTAATAACGCCGGTTTCGGGCTGAATGCAGATAACCTGATGTTATTTCGCAGCGATATGTTTTTCAATATGATCATTGCCGGGCTTATTGTTTTCGGCGGAATCGGTTATCCTGTTTTACTCGGAATCGAACAGTTTTTCCTAATGGCCTTACACAAAGCGCTCGGTTTTTCGGAGGCATTGATGGAGATGGTCGCCATTCGAAAACCGGACAGGTTGGGTCTTGTAGAGCCCTTTTACAATTTTGTGGATCATCTTTATGTCAGAGCCAGGAAAATTAAAGAAGAATTAGCCGGCGTCGCTTCTCCGTTACAAATGAAAATCGTTATTTACGGAACTTTGTTTCTCATTAGCGCCGGTATGATTTTCACTTTATTTTTCGAATGGTCTGATGAAAGAACACTCGGTCCATTATCCGTCGCCGATAAATTGTTGGTTTCATTTTTTCACTCGGTTACCGCACGAACCGCCGGTTTTAATACAGTGGATATCGGCGCTTTTCAAATTCGAACGCTTTTGCTTTTCATTCTGCTCATGTTCGTTGGCGCAGCGCCGCAGGGCACTGCCGGAGGAATCAAAATTCCTACTTTCGTAACTATGCTGGGATATATCCGCAGTTCCTTCCGCGGACGCACCCGCGTGACGGTCTTTAATTATATCGTTTCCAAAACATCGGTAGGAAATGCGGTGAAATTATACGTATTGAGTTCTACATTCGTATTGGGCGTCATTTTGTTGATGTCTATTATTGAAGTTAAGTTTTCACTTGTACAAATGGCCTTTGAGGTCGTGAGCGCTTTTGGCACGGTCGGATTATCCACCGGCATTACCATGCTTTTATCGTCTTCTTCAAAAATTCTTCTCGTTTTTACCATGTTCATAGGACGTGTCGGACTGCTCACGATCGGGAGCGCAATCATAAAGCCGGCCGATGAAATAACACAGTCCATCGCCGCTCGTGACGACGGTATGAAGCTTCAGATCGGATAAAAAAATCCCGTAAGCCGGAAGCATACGGGATTTTGTGTAGTTCTGATTCTCACAACCAAAATAATAATTCTTTAGAATCGATATTGCATACGCAGCGTGAAAATATTGTCTTTTAAGTCCTTGTTATAGCGAGCAAGATCACCGCTAATGTTATTCCCCGTCTTCTCGTTCCACACTTTTTCATAATATATCGTAAACTTTACGTTGCTGTCCCAATGGTATATCCAGCCAAATCCCATGGTGTTAAACCTAATATCCGCACCGGTAAGTTGCCTGCCTAGCGTACCGTTGCCGGAAGTCACCGAAGTAAAATCTTTCGTTGACACCTTCGTATTCGGATCAAATACATCGTATTTGAGTACCAATTGATTTTTTGGACCGATATGCTGAACGTAATTCACATAGTAACCGGCCACATTGCGTTTGTACAATCTCGTGTCAGCAGTAACGGCATAAAATGAGTTACTCGTCTGCGTGCTGGGTTGATCCCCGGTAATATATTCGCCGCGAAGCGCGGCTTTGCCAAGTACCGGAACTTCAAAATAAATCTGCAAGTCAGCTCCGATGTATTGACGCGATACCGCTTTCAAACTATCGCTTTTGGAATTTTTTGTTGCAAAACTATCACCTGTTGCGCTCCAGATATAAACGCCTTTGGTCAGACTGGTGACGCTCCCTCTGTAGAGCGATACGCCGCCGTCAATGGTCAATTTCTTTTCCTGCAGTGGAAGAGTGAACCCAAACCGGCCGATAAAATCTTTCTTGCTGTCATTTTCATTGGCATTTTCCCGCATCCCGTTAAACCATCCGGCTTTTAGATTAAAATGGTTTAAGACGCCTTTTCGCGGTTTTATCTCGATCTTAGCGCCGAGATCACGCTCGCCGGGGAATAGAGTCTGGAACATTCTGGAACGCTCCGGCGATTCGCGCTGACTTGATGAATAAGAAATTTCGTATCCAAACGGACGATCAAACACGCCCGCGGTGAGGCTTACAGTCTTCTGCCACGGATCGATAACGCTAAAATAGGCGTCCTTGATACCGACGCCCGCCGGCGTCACATCGATTTGAACTACAAATTTGGTCAAATCGTTCTCGTAAGCAAATTTGACACGCCCTCGCCGCAGCAAATACCGGTTATCCGAATTTCGCGAGAAATTGCCGCCTGCAAAATTCCCCACGTTCCATCCGCCGCCAAACGCCGTATCCGCCACTTGATACTGAGCTTGAATGTATCCGGAGATTTTCAATTTTTTGAGCGCGTCCACAGTGGTTTTCAAGTCAAGCAACGTTTTATTAATACCCTCAACCTGTTTTTTCAGTTCCTCCTCGTCACCCGCCGAGCCGTTACTCTGTTCCTGCGCAACAAGCATAAATTGCGATGTCAGTACAAATAACAACATCAATAAAATTCTCTTCATGATTTTCTCCAAATAATTAGAAAGTCAATTAGACCACACTGCGCCAAGTATACTATCGTCATGTTACCTTGAGATTTTCATAATGTTATCAAATTGTTACCATGTTATCGGGCGATTAAATATTTGTAAAATACGGTAGTTCAAAATTAAACATTTTCACCGGTTTTCAAGAATAGAGTAGCTCCAAGTCGATAGCTTTGCATCAGTAAAAAACCCCGTAGACAAAAGTTTACGGGGTCTTGCGTGGTTCCGACTACTTTCTAATCGGTGTTTCTCCTACACCTAACTGAGGAGAAAATTTTAAAGAAAATCAATACCTACTTGTCGTCAATCTCTATAGCTTAAAAATTTGAATTCGCCGTTACGCTCCACAATAGATCCAAAGAACTTAATCTGTTTTTGTTTCCCATCCGGATCTGTTACCTGCAACACTGTGCGGGTGTGAATGACGAAAGAAGAATAAGGATCATCGTTTTCTTCAAAAGTCACATTTACCAGGTTGAATTCCTGCCCGCCAATATCTGAAAGCGCCCGGCTCATACCTTTGATTGTTTTGCCGTTCAGATTATCCCAGGCAAAATCAAAAGGCACATGGTTCTTGCTGGCGGGAAATTCCGGCCACAGATATTTTTTGAACTCATCACGATTAATTCTGAGGGCATCCAGGTTCTTGATATCGTTAGATGCGATCGCTTCCAGAGCCCTTTTTGCCAGATCGTCGATCGAATCGCCGGAGTTTGCCAGTTCACGCTTGTGACAAGACGAAACAATGAGCATGACAAGGAACAAAAGGTACGTTAGGTTTTTCATAGAATAAAAAAGTTGAATGCAGGTTGCACGCAAATACAACCTGCATTCGTTTTTGATGTCTAGTTCTTTGCCCAGGTCGTCCAGCCGGTCAACCAGTTCGTCGTGTTAAACGCGCCGATATAGGTCGCGGAAACATCAAAGAAACCGTCGTTCGGAGGTGTGCCGCCGGTCACAACAGATGTCGGAACAGGATTCGGCATGTTACCGTCAAACGGATTCGCATTAGCAGATGTTGTCACGCTTGTAAAGTTCGGATTCTGAACTAAGATGTTCGTAAAATTTGCATCCAGTGTCGCGCGAAGCCCGATTGTATCGTAATTCTGTGCAGTCGTTTTAAACGCAATTTGTTTCACGTGTTTCGTAATATTGCTCGAATTATTCCACATGATCATGTTTTTTGCCGTCGCCGTACCGTTTGCGGCGTTCGTGCTGTCGGCGGTGCCGTCAAGCGTGAGCCCAATTCGGTTGAAATACGAGACGATGCCGTTATTGGCATCATACTGAGTATTTCTTCTCCAATACATACCTTCGTTGTTATCGTCATTGTTCTTATCGTCCGTACCGTTTCCGCCGACGAATGTAAAATTCCAGACCGTCGGTTTTGAAATCGGGGTATTAGCGCTTCCGGTTGCATCATTGTCGGCTTCCATTCCGCGGTTTCCAAGAGCCTGATCCTGAATACCAAAAACATGTTGCAATTTCACCTGAGTTCCAAAATCAGTGTCGAACATATCGTCGTCACAGCCGGAGGCAACCAGGTACTTGCCTTTGACCGTTCCACCAAACCATTCGAAACCGTCATCGGCAATCATGTGTGATTGTATATGATCCAGAACGGTGTTGCTTCCAACGGCATTGAATGTCCATCCATTTACTTCATTGTCGGGCGTAACTTTAGTTCCTCCAAATTCAACACGGACATATTGAAATATTCCGCTGCTCATGGTATCGCCGATGGAAGAATTCAACGTGAAGGAACCAAAACCGGGGCCGTAGCTTCCCGTATTACCTTCGCCAACACCGATACCGCCGGGTACGTTGAGGCCGGCAACGCCATTTAAAACAATGCCTCCCCACATGCCGCGCGTGCGGGTTCCGGCGGATCGCTCGGTCGTAAATACAATCGGTTCGGCAGCCGTTCCAAGCGCGTAAATCTTTCCATTGGCCTTGTTGACGGTGGTGGCGTTGGAGGCGGTCGCGCGGATAGTTATAATTACAGCTCCGCTGCCTTCTACCGCTTCAATACGCGTGCCTGCAGGAATGGTAAGCACGGCGCCGGAAACGATTTGGTAAGGGCCGTTAAGTTTATAAACAATACTAGGATCCAAGGTGAGAGCCGTTGTAAGATTACCTGATAAAATTACCGATTGGGTCATGGCAAAATTAGTTGTGGCGGTTGCATTCGCCGTTACAGTCACACCAGTGGTAGAGTCGGAAACATATCCGTCGCGTTCTACTGCAACTGTATACGTTCCGACGAATACTCCGGTGAAGCTGTAGGTACCGTTCGCGGCTGTTTTTGCAGTACGGCCCGTGCTGGCCGTAGAACCGATGATCTTTACTTCGGCGTTTTCCAAATTGCCGCCGCCCCCGGTCACAGTACCGGAAATCGTGCCGGTCTGTTCGCTGGTCGCCGGAATGGTTGTCGCGCCAACCGTAACCACCGGATCGTCTTCTACTACATTGATTGTGGTAGTGGTGGTAACATAATCTGTTCCCGAAAAAGTCAATGTATAGTTGCCAACCGGAACTTCCGTAAACTCATATATGCCCGTTGCACCGGTCGTATCAGCTTTTGCCGTAGGTGTTGTTGAAATGGTCACGATGATATTTGCCAACGGTACATTAGCGCTGTTTTTCACAGTGCCGGATATCGTCGCACCGCTTGGGCCGTTGCTCTTGTCGTCGCTGCAACCGGTCATCGTCATGTTCATAGCGAACAAAATGATAAGTGAAAATGCAGACAATAGACTTGTCAGTTTACTTCTTTTCATTATTCCTCCGTTTGGTTTTTGAAAATGGTTTAACAATTATTAATTAAGCAATGACTCTAATTTAGCATTTTCTTGTTAAGCCCGGATTACGCGCTTGTAATCAATACGTTATCCGTTAAAAATCATAGGTGACGGAAGTTGAGAAGCTCATGCCCGGTTTATATTCATTAGTAACAAATTTGCTCATCTTAAATTGTACGGTTTGATTCAGCATATTCTTCCAGTTGGCTTTTAGCTTAAGGTTTTTTGTGATCTTTTGACCTACGGTCAGATCAAGTTGATGAAAGGGCTGTTCGTACACATCGTCGTAAATTTTGTTGCCTTGCGCATCATTCAGCTTAGTGCTAATCTCTGCGATTCTTTCACCAAACACGTTGTAAGAAAGGTTTACATCCGTAAGACTCACCGCGTTGACATAATTTAATCCAATATTGACTACATACGGAGATTGCCCCTGCATAGGACGTTTCTTATTGGCAACAAAATCCGGTGAAAATAACGTCGGATCGTTACTGCCCAACGTGTAGACTTCAATTGCATTTTTTTGCGTTAGCCGGGATCGAATCAAGGACATATTCGCGGTTATACTGAAATCTTTAAGCGCATCCGAAACGTGAATCAGGCTTGCCCTCAAATCAAGTTCAATTCCGATATTAGATGCATTGCCTCCATTGACGGGGACGGGATCGCCCGCTTGACTTCCCGGATTAGGTAACAAAAATCGTTCAATAGGGTTCTCAAATGATTTGTAAAAAAAGCTCGCCGCGACCAGTTCGCCCGAATTCGGAAAGAACTCCCAGCGTAAATCATAGTTTTGAATGTGACTTGACTTCAGAAAAGGATTTCCATAGGTGCTGCGTCGGTAGTCATCGTATCGAAAAGGCGCTAATTCACGAAATTGCGGACGCGAGATAGTTTTGCTGTATCCCAGACGTAAATTCATTCTCTCACTCAAAGCGTATACTACATTGAGTGCGGGGAAAAAATCTCTGTTGGTATATTTTGGAGAGAGACTCTTATTTTCTGCTCCAGAAGCCGGATCAATTGAATGCAATTCCGTTTGAGCGTTTTCGTACCGTACGCCGCCGATGAGCCGCCACCTCTTGTCAACGGGAAAGTCCCCCATCACGTATCCGGCAATTGTGTTTTCATTAGCGGTGTACGTATCATTGGCCTGCGTATTGTCTTCAAAATCGACCAGCCCGTTGATAATATTGTCCGATGAGAAAAGATCCTCCGGCTGTTCGCCCCGCACGGCATCGGCAAAATTGGAATATGCATACCGGTGTGCACTAAAGTTACGGTCCTTTATACGAACCAGTGATCCCAACTTTATTTTTGAATTCTTTATTACTTCAAACGGAATACTCCAATCAACGCCTGTGTTTATTTCTTTGTCCGTTAGGTCCGAAAAGAAACGCGAGTTGTTTGAAGATCCGAATGCGTCGTATCGATTCAGCGTCTCATTGAGAACGTAGGATGTCTGACGGGTATCGGGTTCGTTACGGTCGGCCTGAGAAAAAGCGAGATGCCAATCTATTTTACTTTTAAAAAAATTATTAATCTGATGCTCTCCAAGCAACTGCGAGGAAAAGAGTTTTCGTTGCTGATATCGTAGCCGTGTAAAACGAACGTCTCCTCCGGAACTGCCGTTCTTATATCCCGAGGTCGTACTTGCTTCATCATCGGACTGAATATTATAGACGGTTTTTAATCCTATTTTATTATTTGTGTTGATTTTCACGTTTAAATCAAGCAGTGCGCCCCAGAGAACGCCGTAATTTCCTTTGGCGGTCTTATAATCGTATGCAGGCACGCCGTCGGCAATCGGGAAATATTCCCTTTCATTACGGCTGTTAAAGTCGGAACTGTAGGTGAGAGAACCCAAAAAACCAATATTTGAATCTTCACCCAGACTGTTGCCAACAGAAAAACTGAATCCTGAATTATTGGATACTTGTGAATTTGCCGGCATCCATATATTCTGAAACCGGCTGTTATACTGCGCTTTCAAGTTATCCGGAGTGGAGCCGTTGAATTTAGGAATATTCGGGCGCTGTCTTGTCCCGTCGTCAAATCCAAGAAAATCCGTCCCGCTGCCTTTGTAGCGGGGAATCTTTGAAAACGAAGCGTTGTTAATTCCAGTAGACACGCTTGTCGTCATGAAAAGACTTTCAGGAAATTCTTTAGTATTAATTTTAACCAATCCACCGGAGAAATCGCCTGCCATGTCGGGGTTATAAGTCTTAACAACCGTTATGTTCTGAATCGAGCCGGAAGGAAAAATATCCATTGGAATTATTTTTTTCTCCGGTTCCGGGCTTGGAATTTCAATACCGTTCAGCTGCGCATTACTGTAACGCTCGCCCAATCCGCGAACATATACGTATTTATTTCCCACAACGGTTAGGCCTGTCACGCGTTTAAGCGCATCGCCGGCGCTCTTGTCGGGAGTTTTACTGATCTGTTCGCTGCCGATTGCATCGCTAACGACAACGGCTTTTTTCTGCTGAACAAGCAATGCGCTCTTTGCCGCTCTGTCGGCTTTTGCTTCGACCACAATACTTTCGCCCATGATGCCTTCGGGTTCAAGCGAGATCTGCAGATTATAAGTTAAGCCGGTCGTGACCGTGACGGGATGGATCGTTTTTTTGTTGTATGATATGTACGAAAACAAAACGGAATACGTTCCTTCCGGAATATTACTGACAAAAAAATTGCCGTTCAGATCCGATGCAGCCCCGTATTTAGTGCCCACAAGCACAATATTACATCCGATCAATGGCTCTCCATCGGATGCATCAACTATTTTACCGGCAATTTTTCCGGTTTTCAGTTCACCGGTTTGTGCCATGGCCGCGGAAGACCAGAGCCATAAGATTCCCCAGACGGCAATGAAGGATATAATCGTACTTACTTTTTTCATGTTTTTTTCTCGCTAGTTAGGTTTAGTAAAGCTCACGCAATAATACTGTGGTTTAGGTGCACAAATATAGCGGCGCATTGTTAGCCGAAGATTAGACGATTATTAAGAGTTCGTGTTATTTGTTACGAAATTGTTAGCTGTTTCATAACAATTAAAACCCTCAAGCCGATAATCTTGCAATGAATATTCTTATTCATTCAGTTGTGACGCCCGTCGAACCAATGGTTTCCTTTTTTATCTTGCATTTTCTTGGCTCCCGCGATACCTTTCTCTATTATGTGTTAGGTGAATTATTCTTTCCCCGGTTGCCTAAAAGGAGAAAGACGTTTCATGGAAACCACTCCCGAAGTAAACTCCTCAGCCAGAGATGATTCTGCAGGTTCTCCAGTCAATAAAGATGCGATGCGGCGAATGGTTCTGATAGTATTATCCGCATTTCTTTTTTTTGGTATTGCCGGAATATTTTCGAAGAATTATCTGTTTAACCGGCATGTTCAGTACGTCGCAGGCGGCTCCGATGTCACGGAGGTCAAAGTTTTAGGCGTAGTCATGGACTCCCTGAGCGGAAGCCCGGCCGTCTTTTTGCATCATGAGAGTGAAGACGTCTACCTGCCGATCTGGATCGGCGCAAATGAGGCGGTAGCTATTCAAGCGGAACTTTCCGGCGTCAAGTCCCCGCGTCCATTAACTAATGACCTTTTGAAAACGGTGATCGAAGCGCTGGATGCGACGCTGGAAAAAATCATTATAAACAAAGTTAAGAATGACACGTATTATGCGCTGTTGAGTATTACCACGCACGGAAACTCGACTGAAATTGACGCGCGTCCCAGCGATGCGATCGGGCTGGCCATCCGCTTTAAGTGTCCGATCTTTGTAAGCAATGACGTTTTAAAGGAATACGGCGTCACATCCGGCGATGCCGCCAAAAAGCGAAGTGAAAAAAGCAGAAAAATTTAAATTGAGAAAGAGATAAACTATGCGCCAACGACTGCCTCTCATTATACTATTCGCCATACTTTTTATTGGCGTGCTTGCAGGACTGGTTTTAAGTTCCAAATTGGATATTTCCAGTTTCAGCCGGGCCGACAATTTACCCGAAGTTAATTTTACTTCAACCGCTCCATCCGATCTGAATCAGATCGACAACTCCGGCAAAGCGTTTTCAAAAATTGCTAATCAGGTAAAGCCGGTAGTCGTAACGATCATCAGCGAGAAAAAAGTAAAAGTTGGCGGAGGATTTGACGAAATATTCAGAAAATTTCACAAGGACATGCCGGATCAAGGACTCGGCTCCGGCGTGATAGTTCACCCCGACGGTTATATTCTGACCAATCATCACGTAATTAATGAAGCCGATCAGATCACGGTGAGGTTGGTTGACAAACGGGTGTTCCGCGCGGAACTGCTCGGTTCCGACCCTCTCACAGACATTGCGCTGATTAAAATTGATGCAGAGAAATTGCCCGTGGCCTCATTCGGCAATTCAGACCTTATTGAAGTCGGCGAATGGGTTCTTGCGATCGGCTCTCCTCTCAGCCTCAACTCGACCGTCACCGCGGGTATCATCAGCGCAATCGGCCGGCAGATTGATATCATCGGCGATCAGTACGGTGTTGAAAGTTTTATTCAAACCGACGCGGTGATCAACCCGGGTAATAGCGGCGGCGCGTTGGTTAATATTAAAGGCGAACTTATCGGCATTAATACGGCCATCGCGTCCAAGACCGGGCTGTATCAGGGATATGGATTCGCCGTTCCTTCCAACATCGCCAAACATGTTATGGAAGATATCATTAAATACGGATATACTGTGCGCGGTTATGTCGGCGTGGGAATCAAAGATGTGGATGCTACGTATGCAAAAGCCGTGGGATTGAAGAATGCGGAAGGCGTTTTGGTGGAATCACTTATGGATAAGGGCGCTGCGAAGGAAAGCGGCCTTGAGGAAGGCGACGTCATCTTAAAGATAGACGGACGAAGTCTGAATCAGTCAAACGACCTTCAGGCGTACGTGGCTCTCAAGCAACCCGGCGATGTAGTGAAACTGCTGATTCAGCGGAATGGAAGCCAAATTAACAAATCCGTTACGCTAAAATCGGTTGACGGTTCAACCTCTCCTCCGCCTGCACAATCCCGCAAGAATATAAACAAAGAAAAAGAAGACGAGATCGGCAGCGGAATGGGATTTGAGGTGGAGGAAATATCAGACAATGTTCCGCGCGGAAAAGGGGTTATCGTGACGAATTCCTCCTGGCATGCCAAGGAGCAAAGCATTTACGAAGGCTTCTACATCACCAAAGTGAATAACCAACCGATATCGACCATGGAAGACTACCGTGCGGCGATCAAAAATCTGAAAAACGGCGATGCGGTGATCCTTCATCTCATGACGTCACGACGTGAGAATAAGATCATTACCGCAATTGAAGTGAAGAAGAAGAATTGAAAATTGTTAAGCGCATGTGTTTTCAAAAATATAACCGGAGAAGTGTCATGATTCCGATCAAACGTCAATTATTTATATTTGGTGCATTGGTGCTCAGCGGACTAACCGGAATCGTGCTATTCATGGCAGGAATCCATGGGAAATCCAATGAAATTAACAACAATTGGCTCCCCAGTATAATTCATGTGAGCAATATAAATAAACTTACTTCCGACTTTCGTATCAATGAACTTCAGCATATTTTATCATTGAACAATGATCAGATGAACGCCTATGAATCTGAAATTGTACGCATAACGGAATTAATCAACGGCGAGTTGCGTATGTACGAGCCTCTAATCACGACGCCGCTTGAGAAGACGCTCTATGCTGATTTTGTCTTAAAATGGAATGAGTATCTTAAACAGCATCAGCAAATGGTCAGCTTGTCACGGGAAAATAGAAATGAAGAGGCCAAAATTCTGATCCGGGATCGATCCGACATGCTGTTTAAGGAATATTCGTCATCTCTGAAGGCTCTGGTGGCAGAAAATCGGCATTTGGCGCACATTGAAACCGTTGAAGGACGCGACTTAGTATGGCTGTCCGTAGCAAATATTCTATTGGTTCTTGGATTGGTCGCGTATGCGGTTTACACGACAGTCCAATATATGAAGAAAATGTTTAACAAAGTGATCACTTCGTGCGTCAGCATCATGACAGAGTTATCAGTATGAGGAAGGCGGCCGATAATAATACGGCTAACTTCCGCGGCTGATATATTATTTGGGAATGTCGAACAACAATGCCTGTTCCTAACGAAATACTTTGTCTTTAGCATTGACGATCGGCTTTCTGAGTTTATAGACAAGATATGCGCTTCCTGCACCGATCGCGGCGCCCATCAGCACATCGCTCGGGTAATGCATACCCATCGCCATACGGCTGTAGCCCACCATGCCCGCCCATGCAAAACTCGGTACGATCACATACCACTTGGGATATTGAAGCGACACCACCGTTGCAACGGTAAAAGCGGAACTCGTATGACCTGACGGAAATGACGCCGAGCGTTCCGTCGAGCCGACGGTGTGTACATCCGTCAACGTTTTATACGGCCGTTTGCGGTTAACGGCGCTTTTCATGCCGTAGGTAATGCCGTAGTTCAATACCGCGGCCGTCAACAGTAAAAAGCCCGTATCTTCGGCTTTACGATCTTTTTGAATAATACCTGTAACAAGAAAACCCAACGGCGCGCCGATGTAAACGGGTTTGACAGAGTTGCTTTGGAAACTAAAAAAATTATCGCTGAACTTCGTGTGACGATCGTTGATCGATCGGAAAATACGGGTATCGAGGTTCTGCGCTTTAAGATTGCCGAAAGAAAAAAGCAGGCATGTCAGTAATATTGAAAAAAAAGATTTTGATCTCATTTCAATTTCTCCAAAAATTCTCTCGGCGGCCGCGCAGGCCTGCCGCTGTGATCGGTGAAGGCGTGAATGGTGTAACCCGTTGCAACAAGAATTGTTTTACACAGTATTTTATATTCGATCCGGATGCGCGCGCCGTTTTGTTCGGCGAATGAGGAATGAAGTTCCAATTCATCATCGTAACGAATCGGTTTGATATAATTACAATGCGCTTCAATCACGGGAAGAAAAAATCCTTCGGATTCAAGCTGCGCATAGGGATAACCGAGATCGCGCATGATCTCGTTACGACCTACCTCGAACCAGATGAAATAATTCGCGTTGTACGCAACCTTCATGCTGTCAGTTTCTGCGTAGCGGACACGGATATGGGTGATGTTGGTTTTCATGACGCGACTGCATTCTATCGACAAAAACAGGTCGATATGGAATGGATAGGAAAGCGGTCTAATTGTCATTCTATAAGAATCTTTTTATTTCTAGTACGATTCGAAAAGATTCTTACAGAAAGACGATCATGGAGCTATTATTGATGTGACTTAAGTTCCAAACAATTCCGTAAACACGATGCTATTTCATTTCTCCCCATCGCCCCATTTTCGAATATTTTTCAACGCGTTCTTCGAGCAATTGCTGAACGGGCATTTGTTCCAGCGTTTCCAATTCCTTCATCACTGCCTCTTTGACGTTTTTCGCTGCGAGGACGTAATCGCGATTGGCCCCGCCTATGGGTTCTTTTATGATTCCGTCTATCACGTTGAATTTCATCAGATCGTCTGCGGTTAATTTTAATGCCGACGCTGCCTTTTCTTTGAATTCCCAGCTTCGCCACAGAATACTCGAGCACGATTCCGGCGCGATCACCGAATACCATGTATTTTCCATCATTAGCAGCCGGTCGCCCACACCGATTCCCAATGCCCCGCCGGATGCGCCTTCGCCGATAATAACGCAAATGATCGGTACGGGAAGCCTCGACATGACTAAAAGATTTCGCGCGATAGCTTCTGCCTGTCCGCGCTCCTCCGCCCCAATGCCGGGATAAGCGCCGGGCGTGTCGATCAGCGTCAGGATCGGGCGTTTAAATTTTGCCGCCATGTTCATCAGTCGTAAGGCTTTCCGATATCCTTCCGGATTGGGCATACCGAAATTACGGTAGACATGGCTTTTAGTATCTTTTCCTTTTTGCTGGCTGATAATCATGAACTCGGTGTTTTCGATCTTTCCAAATCCTGCAACGATCGCATGATCATCGCCATATAACCGGTCGCCGTGCAGTTCCACAAAACCCAGGCTGATGCGTTCGATATAATCCAGTGAACGCGGCCGATCCGGATGGCGTGCAAGCTGCACTTTCTGCCAGGGCGTGAGATTGGAATAAATTTCTTCACGCATCTGTTCGAGCTTTTTCTTCAGCCCTTCAAGTTCAGGTGAGATGTCCACGTTTTCAGACAACGATTCCATCTCCGATATCTTCGTTTCCAATTCTGCGATAGGTTTTTCAAATTCTAGTATAACCGCCAAAATAGCTCCTTATATTTATAACCTGCCGAAAAAATGCTTGATCTTAAGCTTCCAAACCAGCAATAATCCTTCTTTGACAATATTCGCCGACATTTTAGAAGAACCGATCGTTCGATCATAAAAAATAATAGATGTCTCACACAGTTTAAATCCGAGTTTCCATACGCGGTAATTCATCTCGATCTGGAAAGAATAACCGCTCGCGCTGACGCGGCTGAGATCAATCGCGCGCAATACCTCCGCGCGGAAACATTTAAAACCGGATGTTGCATCGCGAACGGGAATACCCGTTACGATCCGCGCATACATATTACCGAAATAACTTATCAAAAGGCGGCTCAGCGGCCAATTAATAACGTTCACGCCTTTGACGTACCTGGATCCGATCACCAGATCATGATCCTGAATTTTCTCAAAAAAATCCTTCAAGTACACCGGATCGTGCGACAGATCGGCGTCCATTTCGAAGACGTAATCGTAATTACGTTCTAATGCGAACCCGAAGCCGGCGACATACGCTTTACCGAGCCCTTGTTTTTCTGCGCGTTCGAGCAAATGAATACGCGGATCGATTGCCTGCAATTGTTTTACCACTGCCGCGGTACCATCGGGCGAATTATCGTCTACAACAAGAATATGAAGCGTGGAAATGTATAACGTCAGGTCGCACGAATAAATTTTATCAATGATCAGAGGAATAGTATCTCTCTCATTGTATGTTGGAATTACAATGAGCGCGCGCTTATTCTTCATTTAAACTCCCATAAATTAAAAACGGCAGCCGTTTTGTTTAAAGAATAATAAACGGTCTCGGAGGTGATGATCTGAAAATGATAGAATCTGCGCAGCAAGGATCGCGGCATTTCTTGCGCCATTCGGGCCGATGCCCATGGCGGCTACCGGAGTTCCCTCGGGTAAATAGATCATGGAATATAACGCATCCAAACCCTTCGCGGCGGTTGTCTCAAGAGGTACGCCGATGACCGGCAAATACGTGCGGGCGGCGATCGCTGAAGCCAGGCCCGAAGCGGAACCCGCCACCGCAATGAATATTTTGATGCCACGGTCTGTGCCTTTTTTTACAAAATCCGCCAGATCATCCGGATTAGCCAGGTGTTCAATAACGGCGGTTTCATAACGCAGGCCGAAACGATCAAGGTACTCTTTACATCCTCTGACGGATTCTGTATCCTGCGAATTCTCAAGGACGATAGCGATCTCAGTTAAATTCATTTATCCTCAATCGTGTATTTTGGTGACCATGTCTGACAAAAGTTCGGCTTGCGCCTGCTTTTCATCAACCAATTTCTGCATAAATTTACGTGTCTTTTCATCAGCTGCAACGGCGGCCTGGAAAATATACTGATTGTACATGTCGTGAATTTCACGCAGGCTCAGCGTCAGACGTACACCGAATTGATCATGAAAAACAAATTCCGGTTTCACCGGCTCTTTTCCTTCTTGCTCTGTGATGCGTTGTTTAAGCGACGCGATCAATGCCGCCTGTCTTGTCAAGAACGAATTTAATTTGTCCTTGAGATAAGGATATTGAACGTCGTTGATCACCAAACGGACGTGATCGTGCACTTTTGATTCATGATTAAAAAAATCAAGAAGCATGACATTCGATTCCCTGTAATTCGATCCCGCCGGAAATGTTTTGTCCCACCAGTTTAGTAATTTTTGCAGGGTCTTGCCTGCGCCGGTTGTATCTTGTTCTACCTGTGCCATATGGATTCCTTCGGATAGTTTTAACTTGCGGCAATTTAAATGAATTTTGAAAACCTTGCAAGTAGTATCTCTTACGCTGCCCATCTTTTGATTTTCGAAAAAGCGCGACGGGATGCATATCCCGGTCCTATTTATACTCGCTAAAATTATTTGACCCGCTTTGATTATCTCACTATAATGGATCATGAACTCGTTCGCTGAGATAACACAAAAAACCGAGCGGCTGGTCATCGGGCTTAATTCCGGAACTTCCATGGATTCGATGGACATTGCGCTTATTCGGATTCAGGGCAATGGGTTGTCCACACACCTGCATCTTCAGATGTACAATCATTTTTTGTTTCCGGACGGTTTGAAAGAATATGTTCTCACGAGCGCGGATAAAGGCGGCTTTAAAGATATTTCGCAGCTAAACATATTATTAGGGCGGGTTTTAGCCAATACAGTAAGTGAGTTCCTCGATCTGCTTGGCATCAACGCAAAGGACGTCGACCTTATCGGCTCCCACGGTCAAACGGTCTTTCATCACCCCAACACGGAGCGATTATTCAGGTATAATATCCATTCCACATTACAGATCGGCGACCCTTCGGTCATTGCGCAGGAAACGGGTATTGTGACGGTCGGCGATTTCCGCTCGGCCGATGTTGCCGTCGGAGGCAGCGGCGCCCCACTGACGCCCTATCTGGACTATATCGTTTTCCGCAGCGACACCAAAAATCGCGGCGTGCTGAATATCGGCGGTATTGCCAATTTTTCCGTTCTGGATAAGAACGGAAGGCTGGAAGATATCACCGCATTCGACACCGGGCCCGGCAATATGATGATCGATTATATCACCCAGAAATTCTTAGCACAACCCTGCGACAAAGACGGCGGCATTGCGCGGACATCAGCCGTGCATGAAGAGCTGCTGAAGGAACTGATGCATCACGCGTATCTATTTCAGTCGCTGCCTAAAACAACAGGCCGGGAAATATTCGGCCAGCATTATTGCCAGCATCTTATTGCTCATTATCCCAGGGTTTCCCCGGAAGAATTCATTGCCACTTTTACCGAGTTTACGGCTCAGTCCATTTTCGATCAATATACGCGTTTCGTTCAGCCGCAGGCGGCGTGGGACGAACTCATCGTCAGCGGGGGAGGGGCGCGGAATATTTTTCTAATGGAAAGATTGAAATACTATTTTAAAAATGTGGATATCAAACTTTCTTCTGATTTTGGCATTCCCACTGACGCCAAAGAAGCGATACTCTTTGCGCTTTTAGCCAATGAAGCGGTTTCAGGAAATCCTGCCAATATTCCGAATGTGACCGGCGCAAAGAAAAAGGCGGTTTTGGGAAAAATTTGTCTGCCGTGAATTTTGAACTAGGGAAAATTATGTTCAATTCGATGAAATGAGTTGAATTAAGCAATCAATGTTTTACACGACACTCGCTATTCTAATTCCAGTACCAACGCAAAAATAAATGAACACGGTTATCAAGAGAATTCAGATCGAAGCTGCTGCTTCCGGTATCAAAAATCGTGTAGATAAATTGGGTCTCGCCTCCGAAGCTAAATGCCGGAGAAAAAAAATGCTCCGCTCCAAACGCTGGACCAATAAATTTGTGTGTGCTTTTTTCCTTGTCTGAACCGTAACCATCATAACTATAATCCTCAGATTCACGAATGATCCCCAGCCGAACTCCATAATACACATGGGTTTGTTCGATGGGCTTTTTTCCAAAAAATCCGATTCCAAATTTAATACCGGTATTCGATTGATCCGAATAATCAGACGATGCTGTATAATGCGTAAAACCCAACTCCGGTTCTATCTTGAACTTATCCGAGATGTGAATGGGAAGATAGATCGAAGTGAAAACAAGCCGTGTAGGCGTCTGATTTGCCGCTGCATAAAAAGTTGTTGTACCAATGGACATACCTAGTCCGACTTTCTTTTTGTCTTGGGAGTGGCTTATCCCCGTCAATATCAGAACGAATAATAGTGTGATGATCGTTTTCATAAACTGTCTCCTTAAGTTATTGTGATAGTCATAAATTCCCTTTCCGCCTACTATATATAGCCTTATACAATTTTGCTTTTAATTATCAGCACTGATAGAAATGTTTGGGATTAATAAAGCAATCGGCCAATTCATCACCCCGGTATATGAATATGGTCTTCAAAGACAATAAAAGGTATGAAACCCAAGATTGCTGAACAACTAAATAATTAAGTCACATTGGTGCGAAAATGAAGTGATCGGTTTTATTGATGTGGATAGTTTTCAGGAATTGGGCAAAGAGCTCAATGAAACTGACAAAGCGGAATTGGAAAAGTTTCTCAAAATATTTAAATCTAATTTCAAAAATACGGCCGCTCAATTTGCGCCTTATTTGTTTAGCGCCACTACGGACAGCGCCGTTCGCAATAGAGGGATTCATGACTTTGTAAGCGCCGATTCACTGATCGCCACATCCGTCCTGTGTAGTCTATTTAATAAATCGCTGACTAAAAAAGTTTTGTCAAAAAAAAACTGAAAGTTTCGCTTTTGCTAATTAATTCCGTTATACAGCCGGTCAACGAAGAACTGCTCAAACAAAACAGCAGCAGCGGATATAAAATTTTTTTAGGTTTACGGCACAGAACATTACCTGATCATCGAAACATCCGAGGGATTTAACGTCCGTTTACAAACTGCATTGGATTTTATCCGGAGCTCTCTCAAAAAATAAATTTACTTATTGAAAAAACTCTTTCCTAGTCGTTTCTCCGGACTGCAAATGTCTAATGTGTCCGCATCGAAATCGACGGCTACAAACATCACGGTATCTTCGTCAGCATGATCGATGAGTGTCAAGGTGCTTGCCGTTTTTTCAAACGTAAACTCAAGACCCAATACATTCAGCTTATTTTCAGAAACGGAATACGGAAGTTCGCTGTGCTCAAAACATGTAAATTCGCTATCAAAATAATAGTCGTCGAACGTATTTGTTTTGAAATAGACATATTCCGGCGTTCCGTCATCGTCAAGATACCATTTT
This sequence comes from bacterium, assembly GCA_008933615.1. NCBI lineage: Bacteria > bacterium. The sequence goes on from WBUR01000045.1 coordinate 18,563, forward strand.
GTTCCTTCCAGCGCATTTTTATCATCCTCCGTGCAGCTGATAGCAATAAAAACAAACAACAATGCAACCGTGATTTGTTTTGACATAACACTCTCCTTTACTTGGTTTATATTTATGAGATAATATCCCTTATCGGCAGTTGATGCAATACTTAACCCATTTATTCTTGTTTATCGGAAGGCCTTCGAAGTTGTTTTATTCTAACACCTGCTTCAGAATCTTTTATCAATTGCTCAAGTCTTTTTAACTGTGTTTCCTCCTGCTTTGCGCTCATCACCCACCACGTAGCGGGTTTCTGATACGACGGCGGCTGCATACGGAAAAATGCCCACGCATTTTTGTTCTTTCTGAATAGCGTTTCATATTTTTTGTTTAGCTTACCTGCTTTCCGTTCAAATGAATATATTTCCGAATTTTTTTCATCCCGCCTGCCGAAAGCCGCAATCCCGGACGGTTGCATGAGTCCCATTTTAGTAAGTTCCTTGACGCGTTTAATATTTACCGCGCTCCAGTTGCTTTTTGGCCTTCGAGGCGTGAAACGGATCATGTAACTCTGTTCATCTACCGACTTCCTGATCCCATCGATCCAGCCGAAACAAAGCGCTTCATCAACCGATTGCGGCCAGGTGATGCTGGGGATACCTGAGTCCTTTTTGTAATAACCCACCCATAATTCCTGCATCTTATCGTGTTTTTTTTCTAACCACTTACGGAATTCGGGTTGTGTTGAAAAAAATACAGGTTTCATGTAAAAATCATTTTGCTTCTGGCGTCAATTTCGAATAAATAAACGAATCCAAAAACTGCCCGTTGAAATAATAATTTTCCTTAAAATGGGCCTCCCTCACGAAGCCGTTTTTTTCAAGAAACCGCATAGATACGGCATTGCCCGTATTGACATTGGCCTCGACGGAATGGAGCCGCATGACGCGGAAACCGTAGTCAAGTACGGGCATCAACGCTTCCTGCATCAGCCCTTTGCCCCAGTAATCCGGATGAAGCAGGTAGCCGATCTCCGCGCGGTGATGTTCTTTTATGATCTTCCAGAACCCGATCGTGCCAATCATCTCCTTTTGATCTTTGAGTGAAATGGCCCACGTGATACTTTCATTTGCATCGAATTCGGTTTGTATCTTACGGATCATCTCCCCCGCTTCATCAAGGGACACCATCAGCGGCTTGTCCATGAATTCCATTACCCGGGGATCGGAGCGTAAACCAAATAATGCATAAGCATCATCAAGTCTAGCCTGTCGTAGATTCAACCGCACGGTTGATAAGAGCGGAAAGAGTTTGAAATTAATATCCAGCATGGAGTCGGCAATCGTTAAAATAATTTACGCTCTTCGGCAATTTGGAAAATTATTCTTTTAGTTTCATTATCTCCACCGTTTTGAATACAGAAAAGCCGGAGTCCTGAACCTTTTTCTGATAGGCTGCAACGTCTTTTTCATATAGTTCGTTGTGCTCTTTCACCAATACTTCCATGTGTTTTTTGATCTTTTCATACTTCACACGATTGCCTTCGGTTGGAGCGCCGTACGTGCTTGTCGCAGTCCACATCAGCGTGTTGATTTCCGGCATAATGACGTCTTCAAAATCGTCGAAACCCTGACGATCGTTATCCGGTTCGATCTTTCTTTCGAACGCGGTCAGTTTTTTCTGTAAATCCTCTCCAGCTTTTTTCAGATCGGCCGCTTTGGCCGTATCAAGATTTTTAATAAATTCCGAAACGGTTTTGATCGATTTTTTTGTTTCCTGCAATTGTTTATACATCGACGACGCGGTCTCCATCAGCCGGCCCGTCTTCATCGCTAATTCCTGCGTTTGCAAACGTCCTTCTCCGTCCGCCGCATATCTCGGATCGGGTTTGACATCTATATTCTGCAGATATGCTTTGCCGTCATATTGGATCCGAACTTTGTACGTTCCCGGCGTAACGAAAATACCGGATTTTTCAATGTCCGTGGTGTCCACAGATGACGGGGTATGAAACTGTCCATGCGAAAGATCCCAGGCAATTCGGTTCAATCCCTTTCGGGCCGGGCCTTTGATCACGCGGATAACTTTTTCGCCTTCAAGTATTTCGATCTTAACTTTGTTCTCTTTTGGTGTATCTTCCCATGCACGCACGCTGTCCGGCGGATTGACAAGATAGGTCAGGATCGCACCGAAATCACGCTGCCTGCCCCGGTACATCGCATCGCCGGAACTGGTGTACGGCCCCGCCCAATATTCTGTGTGATATTGATAACCCGGCTGAACTTCAAACAATTGAAATTTTGTTCCGGCGGTTTCTTTGGTCAACTTTCTCAACGGCGCGATATCGTCCAGAATATAAATACCGCGCCCATGGGTTCCGATGATCAGATCGTTTTCCCGGGGATGGACGGCCAGATCAAGCACGGGAACCGTAGGAAATCCCGCCTTCCATTTCATCCAATTTTTCCCGCCGTTAAGACTGAGGTATAATCCGAATTCCGTTCCGACAAACAATAGATCCTTATTCACCGGATCTTGTTCGATCATGTGAACATAACCGTCGATTCCCGCCGTTGCGAGACTTTCCCATGTTTTCCCGAAATCACGCGTTACGAAAATATACGTCTTCCAGTTTGATCTGCGGTGATCGTCGAAAACCGCATATGCCGTTCCGGCGTCAAATTTTGACGCTTCGATATGAGGGCACCATGTCGCAGAAGGCGGCGCATTCTTGTTGTTTCGTAGTGCGCTAATCGTATTCGTCCACGTTTTCCCGCCGTCCTGCGTCACCTGAACATTACCGTCGTCCGTGCCAACCCATATCACACCTTGTTTCACCGCGCTCGGCGCGATGGTCAAAATTGTACAGTGATTTTCCGCGCCGGATGCATCCTGCGTTAATCCGCCGCTTTGAGATTGTTTTAATTTCGTCGAGTCGGCGGTCGTCAGATCCGGACTGATGATCGTCCAGGAATTACCTTTATTCGAACTCTTGTGCAGAAATTGGCTTCCGTAGTAAATGGTTTTTGAATCATACGGGTCGAGCGCGAAACCTGCATTCCAGTTATAACGCGCTTTCACATCGCTCTCGGTCGGACGAATATCTTTTCGGAATCCTAATTTGTCATTGTAATAATACAAATAGCCGGCTTGCGACATGCCGTATCCGCTTTGTGCATCTTCAGGATCGGACACCGTAGCAAAACCGTCTCCGAATCCTACCATTTCCCATTCGTGATTATAAATGCCGTCTTTTTTAAATGAATTGCTCGGGCCTTTCCATGAACCGTTATCCTGAAGCCCGCCGTACACGTTGTATGGAAATTCATTATCATAGCTGATATGATAGAACTGCGCGAGAGGCAGATTTTGCACGAATTTCCATGTCTTGCCGCGGTCGTAACTCATCGCAATGCCGCCGTCGTTTCCGACGATCATAAATTCTCCGTTAGGATGAATCCACATCGCATGATAATCGGGATGTATATCCTTCCACGGCGCGAGAATAGCGAACGTCTTGCCGGCATCTTCACTCACGCTCAAAACAAATTCAAGCCGATAGACGATATTCTCATTCTTTGGATTAACCATCAATTGGGCAAAATAAAACGGGCGCGGACTCACGTTGGTTTCCTGATTCACTGTTTTCCATTTGAAACCGCCGTCGTCCGAGCGCAACAGTACGCTGCGTTTCGCTTCAACGAGCGCGTACACAATGTTCGATTTGTTCGTTGCAAAAGCAATTCCGCAGCGCCCGAGATTGCCTTCCGGCAAACCGTCTTTCACATCTAATTTTTTCCATTTATCCCCGCCGTCGGTCGTAATGTACAAACCGCTCCCCGGGCCTCCCGAGGTAAAGAACCAGGGCCATCGGCGGTGTTCCCACATGGATACGATGAGTTTGTTCGGGTTATTGGGGTCCATCACCAGTTCGGCTGCGCCGGTCTTTTCATTCACATACAGAATTTTCTGCCACGATTTTCCTCCGTCGGTTGTTTTGAAAACACCGCGTTCCGGATTCTCGCCCCACGTTGTTCCAAGCGCCGCCACGTACGCCACATTAGGATCATCCGGATTCAAAACAATACGTGAAATTTTTTCCGTTTTCTCAAGGCCGATGGCCGACCATGTTTTTCCCGCATCGATTGACCTGAACATACCCCTCCCCACACCGGCGCTATTTCTCACATTGGACTCGCCTGTTCCAACCCAAACAATATTAGGATTAGACTGGCAGATCGCGACATCGCCGATCGACGATACATTTTGTTCATCAAATATGGGAGTCCAGCTGACACCGTTGTTGGTAGATTTCCACACGCCGCCGGTTGCGGTTCCAACATAAATAATATTCGGATCATCTTTCACCGCATCAATGGACGCAATACGTCCGCTCATTCCGGCCGGGCCAATACTGCGGGCCTTCATGCCTGAGAAGAAAGTGGAATCGAATTGGGAGTACAAGTTAGACTGAGTAAGCGAGATTAATAAGAACGCCCAACTGAGACCGAACAGAAATTTTTTCATGATAGACTCTCCGGAAAAATGTGTGAATAGGTTATTTTTCGAATTGGATGTGGAAAAGATATGAATTTAAACGAAAAGAGGGAGAAAAAGTTTTGGAAATCTTTAGAATACATTAACCGCAAAGGACGCAGAGAACGCAAAGAAATTCAAAAACACAAAACATATCTTATGCTTTTTAGCCACTATGATAATTTGCGGCAACTGGGAACTAAGTACGAAAAAACTTAGCGACCTTCGCGTCCTTTGCGGTTAAAAACTAACTCATCTCCAGCATACGCAGGATCGGTTTCAGCGCGCGAAGACGAATATCTTCGGGCATTACAATCTCAGGTGACCGATTCTTCATACAAAGATACAACTTTTCGAGTGTATTCAATTTCATATGCGGACACTCGTTGCATGCGCAATTATTGTCCGGCGGCGCGGCGATGAATATTTTATCAGGACATGCTTTTTCCATCTGGTGAATAATGCCAGCCTCGGTGGCTACGATGAATTTTTTATCCGGAACGGTTTGAACATGTTTGAGCAGAGCGCTGGTGGAACCGATAAAATCGGCCATGTCCAACAAAGCATCTTCACATTCAGGATGCGCGATGAGTTTGGCATTCGGGTGCGTAACTTTGATTTGTACAATTTTCTTTTCTGAAAATATTTCATGCACCTGGCAGGAACCATTCCATAACGTCATCTTTCTGCCGGTTTTCTTCATCAGATAGGCGCCCAAATTTTTGTCCGGAGAAAATAAGATCGGTTTTTCTGGGGGAACCTGCATGATGAGTTTTTCCGCGCTGCTGGATGTGCAGATCAGATCGCTCAACGCTTTGACCTCCGCAGTACAGTTAATATACGTGATCGCAAAATGATCGGGATGCGCGTCGCGGAATTGTTTAAACTGATCCGCGGGACAACTGTCAGCCAGCGAACATCCGGCTTTCAGGTCGGGAAGAAGAACGGGTTTATCCGGATTCAAAATCTTGGCCGTTTCCGCCATAAAATGTACGCCGGCAAAAACGATTACGTCGGCTTTGGTTTCCGACGCCTTGCGCGCAAGTTCCAGACTGTCGCCGACAAAATCCGCAATGTCCTGTATCTCGCCCTCCTGATAATAATGCGCCAGCAGGACCGCATTCATATCCTTCTTGAGCCGCGCGATCTCTGCAAACAGATCCAACGACGGATCAATATCGGATTCAGTGAGAAGCTGCGATTTGGTTTTGAGTTTATCGGAAACGATCATAATTTGTCCTTATTTTTCCTCTTCTGAAAGAAGTTCCACCTGCGAAAACAGGCGTCCAAAAATCACTTAAATTATCCATTCTTCTTTTGTTATGGCGTCATTTTTTTTGATTGAAAGCTCCGTGAACCTCATGCGCCAATGTTTAATAATGGCCTATCAGTTTCCGACATCTTCCCAAAAGGCAGGATCTATCGAAGCACGTGAGATAATTCTCGGCTCAGGCTCAGCATAAAGTACTGCGTAATATTCCCCGCCATAAAGCGGTGATCCTCCATTAAATATAAAAACCATTTCATGTTTATAATAACCGGGAATAATTGGAAACACACCTCCAATCGTGGCGTAATGATTTGGATAAGCACCCAGGACCCCCGGGAGGCCACGGTACATTTCTGCCATCCGTCTTGGATGAAAATCTTCCTTGAAAGTGCAAAATGCCCAATGTGATTGTACAGGTGTGCTTGTATCGACTGTAGCAGGCAAGAAAGCAACATCCAGCGGCCAAGAAGAAAAATCATAAGCGGCCGCTTTCTGATAGGCTGTATCGTCGAGAAGGAGAATGATTTCCCCGGGCGCCCAAGGAGGAAGATAACGTCTTTCTATATTCGGAATGGTATCAGCAAACAATAGACGTATGTACCTCATGCAATACAGCATTTTTGTAACCCATGGATCCGAAACCCTGATCTCTCCCGAAAATACCAAAGCAAGTTCCCTCGCTTCCAATGTATCTTCCTTGGTAAAATCAACTGGCGGCCATGATGGAACCCATGCCTCGGTATATTCATGTGAGGGGAATTCATTATTTTCACATGAAACAAGATTTATAAAAATCAATGCACAGTGCAAGTATAATTTTGAACAATTCGTACACATAAACACCTCTCTTTCATCCCTTGTTGTGTACTACTTATAGTGTATTCTATAACGTATAAAGTGACAAAATAATCTGTTTTTTTATCTATTTTTAAATTTTTCAACCAACTGAAACACCGCTATCCCGTACGCCACGGCAACATTCAGCGACTGCTTCATTCCGTACATCGGAATTTCACAAGCAAAATCGCACGCGGCAACGACTTCCTCGCTCACGCCGTCCACTTCATTTCCAACCACCAGCGCGATCGGAAATGAGCAATCCATCGTCATAAGGTCTTTACTTTCTTTGCAATGTTCCAGCGCCGCCACCGTAACGCCCTGCTCTTTAAGCCATTTGACTGCGTCAACCGCTTTAGGAAAATGGCGCCATGGAACGGTTTCCGTTGCGCCGAGGGCCGTTTTGTCTATTTCCTTACGCGGAGGAACGGCCGAGTATCCGCAGAGAATCAGTTCCTGTATACACGCGGCATCCGACGTGCGGAACGCGGCTCCGACGTTATACATACTGCGGATATTCTCCAGCACGATGTATATTGGGAAACGCTTTTTTTGCTGTAATTCTTCCGGAGAAGAACGCTGCGATTTTATTTCTTCGTAAGTGAGTTTTGTCGGCATATAATTTCTTTTTAGCCACAAAGGCACGAAGACACTAAGGAAAATGTTCAAAAATACCGCCCTAATTTTTGAGCCTTTGGGTCTTCGTGGCTATGATTTAATAATAAACAATCGAATCGGTTTTTCAAAAGCAAAAAAGTTTGCTATTGAAACCTCTTTTTGTTAAAATCGATCATTCCTTTTCTTTGGACAATTCGTACGAACTATACATCGGCCCTTCCCAAGGAGTTTGAATGAAGTCTCTGATTAAATTATATGTCAACGGCGACGTACACGAAATCGCCGTTAATCCCAACCGTACTCTTCTTGAAGCGCTGCGTTACGACTGCCACCTGACCGGAACGAAACAGGGCTGCGACATGGGCGACTGCGGCGCGTGCACCGTATTGATCGATGGCCTTCCGATCCAGTCCTGCATTACCCTTGCGGTTGAATGCGTTGGAAAAGAAATTCTAACCGTCGAAGGTATCGCCAAACAAGATAAGCCCCATCCCGTTCAGATCGCATGGAATAATCACGGCGCCTCGCAGTGCGGCTATTGCACACCCGGATTTATCGTCGTCGCAAAATGGCTGTTCGATCGTAACCCCAATCCTACCGAAGAAGAAATCAAAATGGCGCTTTCAGGAAACATCTGCCGGTGTACGGGGTATACGAAGATCATCTCTGCAATGAAAGAAACCATTCAAATAATGAATAGTGAGCAGTGAATAGTAAGCAATAGTGATTCATATTTAGTAACTAATTTGTTTTAACTGCACACTATCTACTATTCACTGCTCGCTAAAAAATTTGTTGTTTGAAAAGGAAATAATATGATCCGACCCAAAAAAGAAAACTTCACCGTCATCGGCGAACGACTGCCGAAGATCGAAGGATTTGAAAAAGCCAACGGCAGCGCGCTCTATACCGACGACATCGTATTGCCTAATATGCTGAGCGGAAAACTTCTGCGCAGTCCGCATCCGCATGCGCTGATCAAACGCATCAATACTAGCAAAGCGGAAGCGCTCCCGGGCGTGAAAGCCGTAATGATCGGAAGCGAACTCACGGAAATGTACGGCGTGCTTCCCGCGTCCATGGACGAAACCGCGCTCGCGATCGAGAAAGTTCGCTACATCGGCGAAGAAGTTGCAGCCGTAGCCGCCATCGATGAAGAAACGGCGGAAAAAGCGTGTGAATTGATCGAAGTTGAATACGAAGTGCTCAAACCGTGCCTGACCATCGAAGATGGATTCCGCGAAGACCTGCCGAAAATTCACGGCAATACAAAAACTGCGAACGTGATGAAAGAAGTTCATCAGGAATTCGGCAATGTGGACGACGGATTCGCCGAAGCCGATCTCGTGATGGAAAACGAATATTTCTTCGAAGGCAATACACACGTTCCGCTCGAACCGCATTGCGCGTTATCGCAATGGACGGACAACAAACTCACGATCTGGTCGTCCACCCAAACGCCGCATTATCTGCACGTCGCGCTGGCAAAAGTTCTGAAAATGCCGCGCAGCCACATTCGCGTGATCAAGCCGCATATCGGTGCGGGATATGGCGGTAAATCGGAACCGTTCGCGTTGGAATTCTGTTCCGCCTGGCTATCCAAGAAAACCGGCCGCCCGGTGAAAATATTATACAATCGCGAAGAAGTATTTTACGCGCACCGCGGACGCCAGCCGATGAAAATGATCCTGAAGACCGGCGTGAAAAAAGACGGAAGTCTCACCGCCATTCACATGCGTACGTTTCTCGACGGCGGCTCGTACGGCAGTTACGGTTTGGTTACGACTTATTACTCCGGCGTATTTCTGACATTGCCGTATAACGTTCCGCGATACAAATTTGACGCGTTTCGTATTTACACCAATAAACCCGCGGGCGGGCCGAAACGCGGGCACGGCGCCGTGCAGCCGCGATTCGCGATGGAATGCCAACTCGACAAGATCGCTGAAAAACTCGGGCTCGATCCGATCGCCATGCGATTGAAAAATACGGTCAAACCGAATTCCATGACCATCAATGCATTCCGCGTAACTTCCTGCGGGATCAATGAGTGCCTGGAGCGCACGCGCGATAAGTCGCAATGGAACGTGAAATTCAAAGAATACAAAAATCAGCAAGGCAAGATTATCCGCAAAGGCATCGGCGTTGCGGCAAGCACATACATCAGCGGCGCGGGCAAATCGATCATATGGAACGATATGCCGCACTCGGGCGTGCAGATCAAGATCGACCGCGGCGGCGGCGTGGCCGTCTTCTGCGGCGCGTCGGATATCGGGCAAGGTTCTGATTCCATGCTCGCGTATGTTGCAGCGGAAGTGCTCGGCGTGGAAGTAAGCGACGTGCACGTGTGCCAGACCGACACGCATCTCACGCCGGTAGATTTGGGAAGTTATTCAAGCCGTGTCACGTTCATGGCGGGTAACGCTTGTATTCAAGCGGCAGAAAAAATTAAGGAACAACTATTCGAAGTCGTTTCAAAAAAATTGCAGGTTCCCAAAGACGATCTCGACTGCGGACACCGACTGATCTTCTACAAATCCGATCCGCAAAAAAGTTTGACGTTTGTTGAGGCTGCAAATTTAGCCGAAACCGCGTTCGGCACGATCGGCGCAACGGGAAGTTACAAACCGCCTAAGATCGGCGGCGATTATAAAGGCGCCGGAGCCGGGCCTTCTCCGTCCTATACGTTCTCCACGCACATTGCGGAAATAACGCTCGATGTGGAAACCGGCGCCGTGACCGTGGATAAAATTTGGTCGGCGCATGACTGCGGCCGCGCACTCAATCCGCTGATCGTCGAAGGGCAGATAGAAGGCAGTGTGTACATGGGCGTCGGCGAAGCGCTTTTCGAGGAACATATTTTCCATAAGAACGGCCTGCACCGCAATCCGTCCATTCTTGAGTACAAAATTCCCACCATTCTCGATACGCCGGAGATCGAATCCATTATCGTGGAAACCATCGATCCCGAAGGGCCGTTCGGCGCCAAAGAAGCGGGCGAAGGGCCTTTGCACGCGGCAATCCCCGCCATTGCCAATGCGATTTATAACGCTATCGGCGTTCGCATGGATGCCACGCCATTCACACCGGAGAAAATTCTGAAAGCCTTGGACGAAAAGGAATCAGGCAATAACGGCAATGGAAAAAATTCCAAAAGCACAAGAAGCATCGGGGCAAAAAAGCTGGCTGGTATTCTTCCCCCGTGAAAAGAGGCTGTTGCAGAATGAGTTATTTTTGCGCCATGGTGTCAATAGCAATGAGAAAGGTAAAAATCATATGATCGTTACGGCGTTTTAGGGCCTTTGAAAAAATGCCGTTAAGAAATCGAAGCGAAAGCCCGTTAAAAACAAAACATGTCCGAGTTCCGACGAAGTCGGAACGAGTTTGTTTTGTTTAGGGCTGGAGCGGAGATTTTAGGCATTTTTTCAACAGCCCAAGGCACTTTTCTTTCCTTCTTTCTTTTGTGCCAGCAAAAGAAAGAAGAATGGTTTTTCCGAGTGTGTTCATCTTACATATAGTTTATTGTAAACCCTAATTACTGTTAATCCGCTTTCTTTTTAAAAAGAAAGCGGCAAAGAAAACTTCGGCTGTGATAAAAATGCCTAAACCCTCGTTCGCAGAGTGGGTTGCGAAAAACGATTCTCAATCTTCACGATACGTTAAATTAGAACGTTAGTGATAGCCGTTTTTCGCAGAAGTTATACTGCGAACTCGGGTTTCACCGGCATTTTTATCAAGGCCGCGAATACCAAAGCATGAATCAAGTAAAATATTTGAAGACAACATGTCATATTGCAACAGCCTCGAAAA
>WBUR01000046.1 GCA_008933615.1 bacterium
GCCACGCTGGGCGACAACGAAATTGCAGCTGGTCAGCATGACGAGTAATGCCGCCGCGAAAGAAAACTTTTCAGTGGTGAGAAATGTTTTCATGGTTAATCTCCTTATAAAGGTTGATGTCGTGATCTGCTCCTTTATACAGGATTGCGGCGTGAAAGTTTCAGTTTTCCTTTTGTAATAATTCTTTGATCTTTTCGGCGAGCAGAGGTTCACGGAGGGCGGCGATGGCTTTGATAAATTCCGGAGGCGCTCCTTTGAGCGCCATTTCCTTAATAAAAGAATTGATGAGCGATTTGCGGTCGAAATCCTTCATGGAGACCACCGTCGTGATAAAAGAATGGATTTTCGGATCCTCTTTCGCGACACGAATAAGGTTGACGAAAACTTCATCGGCGCTTAATGGTTTTTCTGACATAAAAATTCTCTTTTATTGAGAAATGAAAAATTTTACCGCGGAGACACAGAGACCACCGAGATGCATGGATTAGAATTCCGCGTGTCTCTGTGGTTAGTAATTACAAATTACGAATGATCACTCCGCCAACAATTCTTTCACCAACTTATCCAATTTTCCCGTCGTGCCGAAAAGTTGATGGCGCAAAACACCTTTTTTATCAATAAGCAAGCTGGTCGGCGTGCCGTTCATGACGTAATTTTCAAATGTTTCAGCCGTGTATTCCTGTTGCAGAACGTAATCGCGTATCCGCGCGCGAATCCGCATCTGCTCGCCGTAGCTGAATCGTTCAAATTTCGGAATTTCATGTTCAATGATCTTGATAACTTTTTGATCGACGTGCTCCGCGTCGTGGGATACCAGATTATCCATCGCAACAGGAAATGGAATCATGTAGCGTAATTTATTACCGTCGAGCCAATCCCGTTTTTTCAGCGTGCTTAAAGTTTCACCGACAACCTCGCCGGTTTCCATTAGTCTTTTCAGGTTCTGCAGGTTATTCTTGTCAAAATCTTCGAAAGCGGTGGCGAGGCCTAAAACGGTGAACGGTTCCTCGCGATATTTTGCATACGCTTCAATCGCTTCCGGGAGTCCATAGAGAAAACAGCCGGGACAATTGACCTGAAATACTTCTACTAATACCACATTTCCGCGATGAGCGCTAATATTGGTCGGGCTGCCCTGCACCCATTCGGAAATTTTCAGATCCGGAGCCGGGCAATTCAATTTCATAGTCATGCGTTGCCTTGAGGTTATTTTATTTTTTCCAATGCGGTTTTTACTCTCGGTAACGCGGCTTCGATATCTTTTATTGACACCGCGCCGACCGACAAGCGGAACCAACCCGTATCGCCTTCATAACCGAATGCCTGAAAATGAACGACGCCAAATTGCGCTTCGTGAAGCAGATACTTCCGGATTTCTTCGTTGGTAGTAAAGACGCCGCCATGCGGATTTTTTTTGCCGATGAGATTGAAGCGGGCCGTGAGATAAATAGCGCCCATAGGAACAATTGACATAACAGGGAATCCCAGACGCTCCAAATCAGAAATACCTTTGTGTAAGAGGTCAAGGCGTGTCTCGAGCCCGGTCTTCATGGTCTTATGATACTCTTCAATGACCGCAGGCTGCATAAGCAGGTCAGCTGTGCCCATTTGCTCCGCGCGAGGAGCCCATGCGCCAACGTGCGTAAGCATGGCCGACATACGCTGGATGATGTCATCCGGCCCGGCGCTCCAGCCCACGCGCACACCCGTGGCCGCGAAAGCCTTGGAAATTCCGTCAACAAAGATCACGTACGGCGCGAGTTCCGGCCGCAAAGAAACCGGGTTGAAATGCGTTGTCTTGCCAAAAGTTAACATCCAGTAAATCTGATCAAAGAGAAGATAAAGCGGCCTTTGTTTTCCTTCACGGCTGCGGTTTTCTTCCAAAACAAGATCGCAAATTCCTTCCAAGGCTTCACGCGTGAAAGCCGTTCCGGTCGGATTGAGCGGCGAGTTGAGTGTGATGAGGCGCGCATCTTTCACATGATCCTTTAACAGGTCGCGTGTCGGGAGAAACGCATTCTCGGCATGGCAAGGTACTGAAATGCCGTTCGCGCCGACCATATGTGTATAATAGTGGTTATTCCACGACGGAGTTGGAAATATGACTTTATCGCCGCGCGATACCACCGTCCGGAAAAGGCTGTAAATGATCGGGCGGGCGCCGCCGCACACAATGATCGATTTTTCAGGATAATCCAGCTGAAAACGATCGATGTAGAATTTTCTTATGGCCGAACGTAATTCCGTCACCCCTTCGAATGGAGGATAGTTGGTCTGCCCGTTCTGGTAGTGACGATGAATCGCCTCTTCCAGAAATAGAGGAATTCGAAATTCGGTCGGACTGAAATCGCCAACTGTCAAGTTACACATTTTATGTCCCTGTGCCGACAGTGCACGGATCTCGGAGGCAATTTTTAAGATTTCCGATCCGGACAGACCTTCGGCCATGGCCGAAAAGCGTCCGTTTTCTTCATATTTCAAGTGACTTTGTACATTGATTAATGTTTCCATTGCAAAACTCCATATTTAAAAACAGCTGTCCCAGTTTCAGAAAACGCGCTAATATATAGAAAAATTGTCTAAAATCTAAAGAAAAAAGACTACCAGGAATGAATTTTTTGTATTTTGAACAAATAAGAGCCTCTCATTCAAGAATAATGATTACTACATTTCCCTTGCTTTTTTAATGGTACCAATGTTATACTCCGCCGACCCTAAACCCAATTACTAGTTTATTAAATTGAGGAGAATTTCATGTTAAAACGATTGTTAATGTTGACGGTGCTGGCGGCCTTCGTAAGCTGCGGCGGCAAAGTGAGTTCGGTCGACGAATTCGCGCGTTTGGTCGGCACGATCCAGAATAAGAACAAAGAGATCGGCGAAAGAAACAAAGAGATCATGGATGCCGTTCAGAAGTTTAATGCCGAACGCAAGCCGGATGAACAGATCGTATTACCGGACAGTTTGATGGGATTGAACAAAGAACAACTGAAGTTGGTACAGGAAATGGTTACCAAAGAGCAGGATGCTACGTATAAAGGATTGCTCAATCAGGTGATCGATAAGAATAACCAGATCCAGAAATTATCTTCGGATCTGGAAGACATCAAATCGAAACTGCCGAAACCTTACGTGGTAAAAGGCGGCGATTCGCATTACAAAGTATGTTTTGAATATCTGACGAAAGAAAAAAATATTTCGGCGGATAAGGCAAACGAATTACTTCAACAGACCTTTTTGGCGGACGATGTATTGGAAGGATTTAATATCTGGTTGTATTATAATGACGGCGTTTTCGGAACCTTCGTAAGCCAGGGCAGCGTAAGAATTTCGCCGAATGCTTTTAAGAACATCATTCGTAAGAGCCAGATTGAGGCAGCCAAAGCGAGCGGACGTGAAGAAGCGATCAAAGAAATGCAGGGAAGTGAAATACCTGTTGAGCAAAAATAATCTTGGTTAAATTGTCATATCGAAAAAAGGCTTCGCATCAGCGGAGCCTTTTTTTTGTTAGATTAGTTACGCTTTAATCATGCCAAGCAAAGAGATATTTTTCATCGTACGCGATATCAAATTTTGTAAGTAATTCCACATATTCTTCTTTGAATGTTCTTTTTTTGTGATGTGTTTTTTGGTTCAGGATATATTTAATGACCGTATTTAATTGAGAATGGCTGCATGAAAATGCACCAAAACCTTCTTGCCAGTTGAATTCGAGTTTTGTGAACCCTTTTTCTTTTATGAATTTGTTGGTTGATTTTTTTATTTCTCTGATCAAATCGGACAAACAGCAGGATGGTTTCATACCGATCAAAAAATGAATGTGATCGGGCATTCCATTGATCGTCAGCATTTTCTGTTGTTTATTTTGAACGATTCCGGTGATGTATTTATAGAGTTCATTTTCCCATTGAGGTTGAATGAGCGATTCCCGGTTTTTGACGGAAAAGATCACATGAATATAGATTTGTGAAAAGGTATCAGCCATAAGAATAATTTAATTGATTGAACCCGGAGGGTTCAAATGTTTATAGAAAACAATCGAATAGATTATTCGACCCCGTAGGGGGTCGTATGTTCAATTTGAATATTGTTGCTATAAATATATGAAGCCTCCGGCTTCATATATTAGTGCCGATAATTTATAACGTTACGGGAATAAAATCTAACATATGGCATGTGTTCGAATTGCTGTTAAACTAATCCATCCTTGCTTTTCTCCCGGCCCACTTCCATTTATTGCTGCTCGCGGGTTCGGACGAAATTTTAATCGTTTGCGATTTTTTATCGCGGTTTCGAATGTAGTCATGTACTGCGGCGGCAACGGCCGCTACCATGTCTTCCTTATACTTTAATTTGTCGGGTGAAAATTCCTGCACAACAAATCCCGTGTCAAAATGCCCATCAATGAACTTCTTATTTTCCATGACGAATAAACAAAAGGGGATTGTGGTCTCCACACCGACGATGACGTATTCACGTAAAGCGCGCCGCATGCGCTCAATCGCTTCCCCGCGAGTTTTGCCCCATGCGGCTAATTTAGATATCATCGGGTCGTAATAGATCTGAATTGTGTCGCCTTCAAAAATTCCGCTGTCTTCACGGATGCCGGGGCCGTAGGATGGTTCCAGATGTTCGATCCTTCCGATCGACGGTGCAAAATTATTTTCACAGTCTTCCGCGTAAATACGGCATTCGATGGCGTGCCCGTCGATTTTAATGTCGTCTTGAGCGAAAGGTAACTTCTCGCCGGCCGCAATCAGAATCTGCTGGCGAACCAGATCGATCCCGGTCACCATTTCCGTAACGGGATGCTCCACTTGCAAGCGGGTATTCATTTCCAAAAAATAATAATTGAGGTCGGCATCGACGAGAAATTCGATGGTGCCTGCGCTGAAGTATTTTGCTTCACGCGCCAATGCGACGGCGGATTCTCCCATACGTTGGCGCATTTCAGGAGTGACAATGGCGGATGGCGATTCTTCGATGACTTTTTGGTGGCGGCGCTGGATAGAACATTCGCGCTCGCCGAGATAAACGATGTTGCCGTGTTTATCGCCTAAAATCTGAATTTCAATATGCCGCGGCCGGGTTACATATTTTTCGATATACACTGTATCGTCTCCGAAAGCAGAACGCGCCTCGCCTTGCGCCCGGTCGATAGCGTCGTTCAGTTCAGACTCCTGCATCACGACACGCATTCCTTTACCGCCACCGCCGGCTGCCGCTTTGATCAGGATCGGAAATCCGATGGATTGGGCAACGGCCATCGCTTCTTCTTTGCTTTGAATTCCGGACTCCGTTCCGGGAACGGTCGGCACACTGCATTTTTTGGCTAATTTGCGCGCTTCGGTTTTATTTCCCATCATCGCCATAGAGGACGCGGAAGGACCGATGAAGATAATTCCATTATCACGAACTAGTTTTGCAAAATCGTCATTTTCACTTAAAAAACCGTATCCGGGGTGAATGGCGTCCGCCTTGGATTTTTTTGCGGTATCGATAATGTTTTCCATCACGAGATAACTTTTGGCTGATGGGGCTTCACCGACACAATAGGCTTCATCGGCAAGCCGAACGTGCGCAGAGGTGCGGTCGGCTTCTGAAAATACGGCTACGCTGACGATACCCATCTCCCTGCATGCCCGGATAATTCGAATAGCAATTTCGCCGCGATTGGCTATAAGAATTTTCTTGATCGAACGTTTCATGAGAGTGAAGCCTTTGCTATTTCAATATTATTCAGCCACAAAAAAGAAACCTTACCACGGAACACAGTAACACAGATGTTCACGTAGTAAACCTTTTTATCACATTTCCTTTGTTTCTCTGTGGCCTCCGTGTCTCTGTGGTGAAGTAGATACGCTAGTTCAATATTTCGGAAGAAACCAATGTTCCTTTTTCCATGCGGATAATACGCTTGGGGATATTTTTTACAATTTCATGATCGTGCGTTGCCATGATAATGGCCGTTCCCTTTTCATTAATCTTAAGGAGCAACTGCATGATCTCCATAGATGTTTCCGGATCCAGATTTCCTGTGGGTTCGTCTGCGAGTATAACGATGGGATCGTTAACAAGCGCGCGGGCGATGACCACACGCTGCTGCTCGCCGCCGGAGAGTTCATACGGCATTCGATTCTTTTTGTTGGACAGTCCGACTTCTGCGAGTACCTTCATGACTTTTTTCGCTACTTCATTTTTTGGCGTATCGGTGACCATAAGGGCAAACGCAATATTGTCATAGACGGAACGGTCGCGCAGCAGACGAAAGTCCTGAAAGACGATGCCGAGTTGGCGGCGAAGGAAGGGTATTTCTTTCTTTTTCAGATTTTTCGATTCAAACTCACCGATGCGAATTTCGCCGCGTGTCGGCAGCAGGTCCATATACAGCAGTTTAAGCAGCGTGCTTTTTCCTGCGCCGCTGGATCCGAGCAAATATACAAATTCACCGGGTTCAATGCGGAGTGAAACACCGGCCACGCTGGATTTTTCATTGTAGACGACGTACACGTCGTTTAATTCGATCATTATTCTCCATGCCTTACGATAAAAGATTTCGGATAAAACGTCTGTATTTTCTTTTTCAATTCGTCTGCCTGCCCGCGTTCCGCAAATCCGCCAACCCAAACTTTCCAGGTTTTGTCTACGAGTTCAATTGATACTTGCTCTTTGAACCGAGATTCCGCTTCAGCTTTGGTCTTCTGGGCAGAAGCTTCATTTTGGAAAGAGCCTATTTGCACCCAAAAGGCAGGGCCGGCGGGCGCGTATCGTCCCTTCATTTCGTTGATCCAAGCGTCAGGGTATCCGGATTGAATAAATTTAGCTTTGGCCGCCTCGGCGTCGGCATGCGTAGGATATGCGCCAGCCCACACTTTCCATTTGCCGTCCTGATCCTGCACCATATATACTTCTTTATTTTCCGGATTGGAAGATAATTGGACATAGTTCTTATAGGCATTCTCGGCGCTGCCCGCAAAAACCTGAATCCGGTATTTTGCAAAAGTCGTCGGCGCGATCTCTTTGTATTCAACCGGCATCGCTACGGCCGTATCTGAAATGTCAGCCGTATCTGGCGGAATGAATTCATCGTTGGGCAGTTTTTCGTCTGCCAAAAAATCTAATCTCTTGTTTTTATTCTTTTCTGATTCCTCCAGCGCTTTTGCAAAATCGGCGTCCGATTTTTTTGACGGTTGCGTGGCCGTGCATGAGGTGCAAACAAGAACACTCACAAGAAATACAATTCCTCTTTTCATAAAGCATGCCTTCGTTGATGAAGATATGATAAATATTTTACTCTGTTTTCCATTTTGATACACATTCTCCGCATAAGCAATTGCTGCGTAAGTAAGTATACGAAAATATACCGGTATCATGCTGATCAGACCATGTGAAACGCAGCGCATACCGCCCTACCTCCTGAACGTCACTCATAGCAATATCTTTGAAACGAGCGATATCCATGGAGCCGTCGTTTACCGGCGCGCCGCCGTGTTTCGTTCCATCGCAGTTCGCGCAAGGGCAAATGGAACGCAAATAATCGAAGCCGTATTCGCTGGAATGATTATCGCCCCAGACGATCGACATTTTTTTTCCGCTGCGGTCGATGGTGACGTCTACCGCCGTGAGTTCCTTTATTTGCATAGTTCCTTAATAAATTGAATGGAGGCGTTTTGTACGGTTAATTTGTCGTAATCGACGGTTGCAATATGATAACTATTTTTTAGAACTATTTGTTTTTTATTTGCCGATCTGAGCGCACGGAACATAAGCGCTTGGTTTTTGAATTCAAACGTATGATCTTGTTCAGCATGGATAAGTAGAACAGGGCATGAAACGTAAGATATGCGTTTGCGCAGTTTGTTCAATAAATGTTGAAGTTGCATAATGCTCTTGACGGGCATAAGATCGTAGTGAACTTCCGTTTTTTTTGCAACCGGGTCTTTGATATCCGGGCCGTCATGTTTTTTGATGAATCGGATAAAATAACTTAACAAAGGCAGCAATCGGAGTTTCCAGTCGAATAATTTAATTCCGGATGAAATCGTTATTACGCCAGAAACAGGATGGAAAGAAGACGCATAAAGGCATAAACAACCGCCCATGGACTGGCCGCAAAGGAATACATGGGCATAACGAGTTTTCAATTCGTTCAGTTTATTTTCAACGGCTTCAAGCCATTCCGTCCATTTTCTTTTTTCCATGTCTTCAGGAGTTGTTCCATGTCCGGGAAGCAATATTCCTGCCGCGTCAAAACCTGCTTTGTAGAATTTTTCACCAAGTTCACGCATCGAGTGACAGGAGGAAGTGAATCCGTGCACGAGTATAACTAAAGTCGTGTGTGAAGGCGATGCAAAAAAAAACGGCTCTGCTCCCTTCATGATGTCATGGGTCAAGATGAACCTATTTGAATTGTTCTAATTTTTTTTGAATAGCCGTAATGTCAATGCCGTCCATGGTGCCTTCCGTCGACAGTTTCTCAATGAGCATGCCGACACTGTGAACCGCCTCGTTGATGATTGCAATGGTGTTGGCATTTAAAACCGGCCTTCCTTCCTTTGCGGCTTTAAAACCGTCCTCAAGAAGACGTCCGATCTCTTCGATCGGCGTCAGGCCGAGCATACGCGCGGCGCCTTTCATGCTGTGCGATGTGCGATGGAGCAGTTCTATCGCAGCGGGATTCGTTGGGTTTTTTTCGATCTCTTTCATTTTGTCGGTAAGCACGGCCAGGTTTTCTGCGCTTTCGGCTTTGAACACCGCCATGATCTCCATCATATCTTCTTTTGAAAATTCCATCGGCACCTCGTATGAATTTTGTAACAATGGAATGTATATGTTTTGTCAGAAAACTTCAATCTTAATCATGCAAACAAATTGCATTTGAAACTTAAACTAAATTAAATACATTTGAAAAATTTAATTTGAGAAAAACTAACATGCATTCGATCATATTAGCCACCGGCAATAAGAAAAAAATTGAAGAGATAAAAGAAATTTTGACGGACATGTCTATCGAATTGCGCACCACGCTGGAATTTCCGAATCTAAAAGATGTGGTAGAAGATAAAGAGACGTTCGTTGAAAACGCGCTGAAAAAAGCTCGAGAAGTTTATGCGGCGACGGGAATGAACGCGCTGGCTGATGACTCGGGGTTGGAAGTGGATGCGCTGGACGGAAGGCCGGGCGTGTACTCCGCCCGTTATGCCGGCGATGGACATCCCTATGCGGAAAATAATAAAAAAGTGTTGGGTGAACTTGCAGGCATTTCAGACGGAAAACGAACGGCGCGGTTTCATTGCGTTCTGGCGTACGTTGGAACCGATACAGAGGGAAAATATTTTGAGAAGCTTTTTGACGGTGTTTGCGAAGGGCTCATCAGCCATTCCCCCATTGGAGATTTCGGTTTTGGTTATGACCCGATTTTTTTTGTTCCAGAATACGGAAAAACCATGGCGCAACTTGACCCGGAAATCAAAAACCGAATCAGTCATCGCGGCAGAGCGCTGGAAAAATTCAAGGAATACCTGAGAGCGGAACAACAAGCAGAAGGTGAAAAATGAGAATAGCGTTTATTGACTGCACTTCGGGTATCAGCGGCGATATGGTGCTTGGCGCACTGCTTGACGCCGGATTGTCATTAACCGTATTGAAAAACGAACTGGCCAAACTGCCGATACGTGAGCCGTTTGAATTGTCCATACGTCAGATTCGGCGCGGCGGCGTTTACGGAATAAGAATCGAAGTTGTTTGTCGCGAAAAGCAAACTCACCGGCATTTGCACGATATTGAAGCGATCATCGGAGAAAGTTCTCTTGATGCGACATGTAAAGATCAGGCGATGAAAGTTTTTACCAACATTGGAGAAGCCGAAGCGGTTGTTCATAAAACGTCGGTTGAAAAAGTTCATCTGCATGAAGTTGGCGCCATAGATTCAATCCTCGACGTGGTAGGGTGCGTGATCGCCCTTCACAAGCTGGGCATAGAAAAAATTTACACCACGCCGATCGCACTGGGCGGAGGAACGGTCGAATGTTCTCATGGTATTATCCCGGTCCCGGTTCCGGCAACCGTAGAACTACTCAGAAATTATCCGGTTATCCGCAACGAGAATATTTCGGGTGAATTATGTACTCCGACCGGAGCCGCGCTCGTGAAAGCTCTTTCTTCAGGTGTGGAAGAGGAAATCCCCATGCTCATACGCGCAGTGGGCTACGGAGCGGGGAGTAAGCAATTTGATGGAATTTTGGATCTGCTGTCCGTTACTATCGGGGATATGTAGTCTATCGTCGGCAAATACTCAGAGCAACATATTTATCGAATGAAAAACATTAAACACTAAACAAAAAATACTTAAGAACTTTTTTATTTTTCATTTCTTGTTGTATGTTTTTTTGGTTTCTGCTTATTCCTCTTTATCCCAATTGATTTTACCGAGCATACTGCCCATCATATCTTTGTAGCTGACGTGCGACTCAACCCAGTCTTTACTGAGGGAGGAATTTTGATGTAAACCTTCCAGAACAAATTCCATCGCGGAGGCAACTTCAAACGGATCGGACGCATTCACTTTCATGTGTTTAAATGCGACTTCCTTCAGTGACGGAACTGAATTCAAAAGATCAAAATATTGCTTAAAAGGCGTATCATTGGAGATCTCAATTCGATGGCCGCCTGCAAACCATGCGAGTATAGGCTGATAAGCCGGCAGATCTTTTTTGGCAAGAGGATCGGGGAAATAGTTTTTGAAAACGGATTTGATGGCGCGGCCGATCAGAACTTTGGCGACAGTAGCCATGCCTTGTTGCTCGCCTTCATACACCAGTTCAATCTTGCCGGTAATGGACGGAATCAAATAGTACAGGTCACAAATGCGCGGGAAAGATTTATCTTCTTTATGCAGAATGGCGCGGCGTTCTGCGGTACTGATCAGATTCTCCAGACAAGAAATTGTAAGACGCGCGCTGACCCCGGATTTGTGATCGATGAATTCACTCGCCCGCGCCTGAAATGCGATGCTTTCAATAATCTCTTTAAAATAAAAAGGCACGGGAACGTCTCCGGCATCGCGTTTTTGCCAGGCTTCCTGTTCCGTAATATGCATTCCGTCTTCGATGGTCAAAGGATAATGAGTGAGTATTTGCGAATCGATTCGGTCTTTCAGCGGCGTGATGATGTTGCCGCGATTGGTATAATCTTCAGGATTGGCAGAAAATACGACAAGAATGTCGAGCGGGATACGGATATTGAATCCGCGAATTTGAAAATCTTTTTCTTCGAGGATATTAAATAAACTGACCTGAATGCGGGGCTGTAGATCCGGTAATTCATTGATGGCAAATATCCCACGGTTACTGCGGGGAATAACGCCGAAGTGCATGACGCGTTCGTCGGCATAATGAAGTTTCTGCGTAGCGGCTTTGATAGGATCGATATCGCCGATAAGGTCGGCAACGGTCACATCCGGGGTTGCAAGTTTTTCGCCGTAACGCTCCTCACGCCCAAGCCATCGAATTTCCGTTTGGTCGCCGTTTTTTTCAACCATGTCGATCGCAACCCGTGAGATCGGCGCAAACGGATTGTCATTCAGCGGCGCGTCTTTGATAACGGGAATTTCTTCGTCAAGCAAATTGACCAAACTTCGTAAAATACGCGTTTTGGCTTGTCCGCGCAGACCGAGCAGAATAAAATCGTGGCGTGATAATACGGCATGAATAAGTTCCGGTATCACCGTCTTATCGTATCCGATAATGCCGGGGAAAATATTTTTTCCCTCTCGCAGCAGTAGAATCAGATTGGAACGGATTTCTTCTTTGACGGGTTTAACTTTATAACCGACTTTTTTTAGTTCGCCGATCGTCTGAGGTTTGGACATGTGATACCTTTCAATAAAAATAAGATTTGCCAGACTTATCAAATCCGGCAAATCTATTAACCGGCAAATCAACCATCAATATTACTTCTTCGCTGAATCTGCACTACCCGTATCAAACGGCACCGGCATCGTCGGTGGAACCTTGGCATTAAGTTCCGTTAAAATCGTGTCCGTCAGATCCGCGCCCGAATCGCCGTACACAACAAGCCCTTCCATCGGCGTTCCGAGAATCACCGTGAAGCCATGATCTTTGCCGTACTTATTAATGAAATTGCTGATATCCTGGAAGATCGGCTCAAGCAATTGAGCTTGTTTCTGCTGAAGCGCCTGCTGATGGCCCTGTTGCAGCTGATAAAATTCATTTTGCTTTTTCTGAAATCTTTCGATCTGAGGTGCGAGCGCTTGCTGCGTTAAGACCTTCAATTTATTCTGCAGATCGGTATCCATAGCCTGAAGTTCCTTATAACGGCCTTCCAGTTCTTTCTGTGCGCCGACGGATTCTAATTGCATCCGTTGTTGTACGGCCATTGCCGGTTTATATTGTGCAAGCAGTACATCGGATTTGACGTATCCGATCTTCACACCTCCGTGGCCGAATTGAACCGACAGCAGATAGATCACGGCGATCAGGGATAATCCTGCCGCTGCAAAAAATGCATAGGTTAACTTGGTCATTTTGTCGTTGGACATTTCATTAGACATGTTATTCTCCTTTAGTGGTTATTGAATAATGTATTTTTTATGTTGCGCGGATATAAGCTGACTGATATTCATCAGCACCGGATAAGCCTCAACGTCGTTCGCTATCGTCTCCACGGCGGCCGATTTGACCGCTACCGTTTTTCTTTCATCAAATACGGCGAATTTGAAATTGCAGCGTTGAAAAAGTTCGATCAGCTGTGTTTGCAGAAAGGGATCTTCGAATATCGCCTGGATGGCGTCTTTATCATAGTCGGAAAAAACGATACCGTGTTTTTGATATGAATATTTTCTGGAGTGTAACACGACCGGCGCATAAAATTCCACGTCCAATGATTCCCGGATATCGGCCAGAGGATTTACAACCGCCATAATAAAAGGCTGGCCGACGCGGATAGCAATGGTCAGCAGCGATTGTTCGCCGATAATGGTCTTGCGGTCGGAGTATTCCTTTCCCAGGTAAACGAGCGATGTTCGGATTTCCGTTTGGCCGTCACGAACGGTGTAGCTGTATCCGCGTTCCGTGACGATCTGAGACTGTTGAAAATATTCTCTTTGAAAATGCGCCAGATGGGCTTCGTTATTGATCGAAGCAATTTTAAAAATATCCAGAGTGTCGCGGTCGTCCATGACCAGCACCCAAAATTTTTTCAGGAACCAGGCCAATGCCGCCACCGCCACTGCAAAACTGATCAGAAGCCACAACGCCTTGTTTTCACCGCGCGTCGCCTGCATGACCGTGAGGGCTATCAGATATATCCCAAGCACAATCACGCACGTCATGGCCAGGTTACCCAGCCATTTTTTAAGAAAAGAAAGACGGTGCGTTTGAAAATTAAGAAGCGTCAAGGCGATTACGTGTTTTGGTGAGTTGCGGGCTTACCGAATTTTTTTTCTTCGCCGCGCAGGAGTCGTACGATATTCTCACGATGTGTAAAAGTTATCAGTACAGCAACAAAAACGCTGAACCAAACGAGATGAAAGGATACACTACTGTCCAGTATGAATTTTTGAATAAAAACCATGATTGGAAAAACCCATGAACCGACGATCGATCCCAAAGAAATATAGCGGAACAATCCGAAAACAATAAGAAAAACGAGGAAACAGATTCCTACCTGCAACGGCGCAACACCCAAAACAGCTCCTGCAACGGTCAGCACGCCCTTGCCGCCTTTGAATCCGAAAAACACGGTCCAGATATGTCCCGCCACTGCGGCAACGCCCGCCAGGATCCGCACCAGGGTTTCATCAAAATAAGCCAAATTTATACCGGAGAAAAACAGCGAAGTAATGAACATCGCGGCGCAAAACCCTTTTGCGAGGTCAATGAAAGCAACCACGGCGCCCCATCTTCCGCCCAAAAGCCGAACGGCGTTGGTCATGCCCGCATTGCCGCTTCCCGTAGTGCGAACATCAACCCCTTTTAACAAACGGGATAATATAATGCTCGGGGAAACAGATCCGAGCAGATAAGAAGCGATTAAAATAATGAAGAGCGAGACCATATAATTAATTTGATTCGGTTAAAATACGAACGGTTCGCATAATACTAAAACGGAAATCTAAATTCAACTAAAATGCTTATTCACGGGAAATAAATGAAATAGCTGTGGCCCCGAAGGCTTAATAAACAAGCCCTCAAGCCAATAATGACTTGCTTCTTTGTTCAAATAAAATTATCATGGACTACCATGAAAGAATTGACGATTACATCCATCTGTCCGCTTTGTCACCATCCGCTGTTTCCCTTCAATCAGATTTCACACGGCGAAAAACGGTGGCATATGCGTCTTTTGTGCAAGAATGAGTCGTGTAATTTTAACGATCAATTTGATCTGACCATGACGCCGCGTGTATTTGAGATCTTTACCATGGATTTTAAATATGCGGTGGACGAACCGTACCTCCTGGAGCAAACCAGCGGTTATCATCACATCAGCTTATTTGTCATGTACATGATTCAATTGCTTGGAAGAACTTCTGTGCGCTATCTTGGGGAACAGTTACAGTTTAAGTACGCGAATTTAGAGAATTACCTCGTACGTTTATCGGAAGACGACCTGATAGGATTTGACGGACGGTATGCGCAAATTTCCGAAAGAGGAGTTCAGTTATTGCAAGCGGCATTGAATCAAAAACAGGAAGATTTTGTACGACGTCGCCATCAGGATTTTCATGGTGTCGTCAATAAATTAACCGACCTTTTGATGAAAGAAGATATCGCAACTTTTAATGCGGAGCGATCCAGGATGGCGCATGTTCTGTTGGATTTGTCGCCGATCAATTTATCGGGGCGGACCATCAAGCAGGCCAACTTAAGAAAAATAAAATTTTCTAATTCCACGTTCGACCATTGTTTATTTGAACAATGTAATTTCAATGCTGCGGCGATGGATCACAGCAGTTTTAAAAAAGCGCACTTGATCGATTGTCAGGTTCAACGCGCAGACCTTCAGCATGCAGATTTATCGTCGGCTATTTTTGAGAAATCGTTCTTGGTGGAAGCCGATATGTCTCGCGCTGTCGCATTTCACACTACTTTTAAGCAATGCAATTTGCGCTCATCCAATATGACCTCGATCAACCTGCGCGCATCCAACTGCCGCCAATCGGATATGACGCGGTGTAATCTGACGGAATCTGATATGACCGGCGCAAACCTGTGGGAAACAATACTGAATGAATCCAATTTGGAACGGTGCGAGATGAACAAAGTACAGATCAGCGTTGAGACCAAATTTCTTGATGCGCGCAACCTGCTAAAGGCCAAAAATATTTCTAAACAATTATGGGAAAAGATTCAGATTCAAAATAAAGATCTTCCGGATTTTACCGAATATCGTATTCAAAGTTCAAAACTGGCCGGATCATAGACGGTATTCTGCCCGCAAACTTAGCATGTCATGAAAGTCATCTGGTTTTCTGAAATAAAATGGAATTTTCTTACGCACCGGCACCATCACCTGATCCGCCACTTTCCGGACGACTGGGAGATATTATTCATCGAAAATTTCGCTCTCGGCAAAAAAAGTCATTTTATTCCGCGGCGCGACGGACGCGTAACGTACGTGACGTTGCCTATATTTAAGGGAACTGAATACGCGTTGATCAACGCCATTCAAAGTAACGTTTTTTTTCGTTTCCTGTTCACGATCATACTGTATGCATGGACGAAAACCGTTTTGCTGTTTACCGGTTTTTCCGGAGGCAGCCGGCTGATATTCACATCGAATATTTTTTTTGCAGATATAGTAAAAAGGCTGAATAAGAAAATTTTAATCTATGACTGCAACGATTACCCGATGGGGTTTTCCGGCGCATTGCCCATCGCAGAAAATTATTTCAGGAAAACAATCGAATATTCAGATATTTCCATTGCCGTATCGGAAAAATTACTGGAGGATATTCGTAAATACCACAGCGCCGAAAGTTATACGATCGGTAACGGAGTGGATTACGAACTGTTTGCTAATCCGGGAAAAAAGGAACCGCCGGCAGACATGGCCTCCATTCCGGATCCAATTGTTTTTTACGCAGGCGTACTATCCGATTGGTTCGATTTTGATCTCGTTGAAAAGATCGTCAATGAAATTCCGGAGGTCGCGGTGGTTATTGTCGGGCCTTCAATATCGCCGCATGTGAGAGCTGATGTGGAGCGGCTCTCAAAAATATCCCGCATTCATTTTCTGGGAACAAAACCGCACTCCGAACTTCCGTCGTATATTCGCGCCGCTCAAGTTTGTATGATTCCTTTTAAAAGAACGCCGCTCATCGAAAGATTTAGCCCCAATAAAATGTACGAATATCTTGCAGCCGGAAGTCCTGTAGTAACGATGGATTACACGGATGAGATCCGGCGGCTTCGGTCTGAAATTTATGTTGCCGGGAACACGGAGGAGTTTGTTGACATGGTTCGGAAAAGCCTAAAACAGAAAGCCGACGAATCCGTATTGCGTAAAATTGCTCAAAAAAACAGCTGGATGAGCAAGTCGCAGGAAATCGTCGAATTGATAAATAAAAAACTGCTCAGAGATAAAAAGCTTAAATGAAATCGTATTTTGTTCTATTCGTATTCTATTGGTCCATATTTGTTCTCACCGCCGGCGGCCGAATTGCGTCCAGCGATGAGACGGCTTTTTTTCTCGAGACGCAAAGCGCAGTTGAGCACGGGACATTAGCGGTGCCGGATACGGTCGTGAACAACGGATCGTACGGCAGAGACGGGAAGTTTTATATTGGCGGCGGGATAGGGTACACGTTCCTATCCGTTCCGTTTTATGCGCTCGGTAAACTTGTCATTGAAATTTTTCCAATTCCGGAAAACTACCGCGTTTTTATTCTTAAAGGTTTTTTCTCGCTGACCAATCAGTTTGTCTGCGCGATGATAGGCGTGTTGTTCTTTGTGTTTTGCAGGCGCGTCGGATATTCGTCAAAAATTTCTTTTTTTCTTACCGCCGCGCTTTTGTTTACTACAAATTTATTTCCGTATGCGAAATCATCCATGCGGGAACCCTTATTGACTTTATGCCTGTTGGCAGCCGCTTACGGGTTGTATGTATTCAAAGCTGAAAAGAAATCTTCGTATTTGCACCTCACCGGGTTTGCAGTTTTTTACATGATGAACACGAAAATTTCCTTCGCGGTACTGCTGCCCGTCATCGCGGTGTATTTTATATTGATCTACGATTCGAATTTATTCGTCTCCTTTCGTTTGATGGACTTTAAAATATTATTCGGAAAAAAAGCATTTTGGCGCGACGGCTTGATATTAATGGGATGGATTGTGGCGGCATTCACGGTGATTGGAGTATATAATTATATCCAATTCGGCAGTCTTTTCTCATCCGGATATACCAACAAACCTCAGCCGTTCAATAATCCGCTATGGCGAGGCATCCATGGACTGCTGTTCAGTTCCGGCAAAAGTTTTTTTCTCTATGCGCCTATCACGGTATTATTTTTAGCGGCAGCGCCGAGTTGGATAAAAAGTAATGTGAAAGAAGCTGTTTTTTTTGGTTTGTTATTCTTGGTCATGCTCGTTCTTCATGCAAAGTATTTCGCGTGGGCCGGGGACGGCAGCTGGGGGCCGCGTTATCTGATCCCGGTCATTCCATTTTTTATTCTACCGATGGGATCGCTTCTTCAAAATTCTTTGGAACAATCCAAAAAAATGTATAAATTTGCCGCACTTTCGCTGTGTGTAATCGGCCTTTTGATCCAATTAGGCGGAGTTAGCGTGTATCTCGGTAGTTATCTCCGATATATCGGAGAATATCCCTACAAGAAAGATTTTTCCGATCCGGAATTTTTATACCAAAGTCGGTACGTTCCCGAATATTCGCCTGTGATCGGCCATTGGAAACTTTTATTCGTGTCGTTGGAGAAACATATGAGCGGGGAAATTGGAATAATAAAGATTGACGACGCACAAAAACGAATCCCTATTGCCGACGCCCAAAAGGTTATCTATCTGATTGATTATTGGTTCATGTATATGTTTTATGCCGGTTTTAATACGGGATGGGTTTTATTTTTGTTCTTTGCGAGCGCGTTAACGGCGTCCACTTCGGGATTTTATGCGTTTCGTTTATTTGTGAAAGCGCAAGGTGCGCGTGGTTAAGCTTTTGGCCATCATTCCTGCGTATAATGAAGAGATGAATATCGCGCAGGTGGTTCGAAGTGTGGAAGAAACGCGAAAAATGCTTTCCGATGCTTTGCTGGACATCGTCGTGGTTAACGACGGTTCCGCCGACCGCACGTTGGAAGCCGCGGAATCAACGGGTGTCATCGTTCTCGATCTGCCGTACAATCTCGGCATTGGCGGCGCAGTACAGACAGGGTTTCGTTATGCGTTTGAACAGGACTACGATGTCGCTGTCCAGATCGACGGCGACGGCCAGCATGATCCGAAGTTTTTGCCCAAACTGATTGCGCCGATCATGTCGGGGACACATGACGTAGCGATCGGCTCGCGTTTTCTTGATTCATCCCGCGCAGGATTTCAGTCCACATTTACGCGGCGTATAGGGATTAAGATGTTTGAATGGATTAACTCGGTCATTATCCGGCAAAAGATCACTGATAATACATCGGGTTTTCGCGCATATAACAAAAAAACGATTGCCATGCTTGCGAATGAATACCCGGCAGATTATCCTGAGCCGGAAACGGTGATCATGCTGGGTTTACGGAGTTTCAGGATTGCAGAAATTCCAGTTGTGATGAAAGAAAGGCAAGGCGGCCGCTCTTCCATCGGGGCATGGGTTTCGTGGTTTTATATGGTGAAAGTTTTATTGGCTATATTTGTTAACGTATTTAAAAAACACAGATAATGAATCAGGGAACAATTGAAATCTGGCGTATTCAGGTTGTGGCTATCGGGTTCAGTCTTGCAGTCATGTTGTTTGTATTTGAATTGATCCGCAGAAAAAAATTGCGCGAAAAATATTCTCTGGTCTGGTTTGGGGCCGGCATAGTCATGATTGTTTTCTCCGTTTGGCGAGGCTTGCTGGACGAGGTCGCGCATTTTCTGGGAGTCGGATACGCGCCGGCGTTGCTTTTTTTAGTAGCGTTGTTTTTTGGAATGGTGCTGATGATCCATTTCTCGGTTGTGATTTCCGATTTGGCCGAGAAGAATAAAACGCTCGCGCAGGACATGGCTCTTCTGAAGGCGGAATTAAAAAAATTGAAAGCGGATGAACGTAAACCATCCTGATTATTGGGACCATATTTACCGCAACGAACGCCCGCGATGGGATTTGGGCAAGGCCACTCCGGTATTTGAAAACTGGTTAAAATCCGGGCAACCGCTCGGGACGGGGCGAATTGCTATTTTGGGCTGCGGAAACGGGCATGACGCGCTGCTTTTTGCCGACAACGGATTTGAAGTGACGGCGATTGATTTTGCGGTTGAACCGCTGGAGTATCTGAAGAAGAATATCCCTAAGAAACAAAAGAATATTAGCCTCTTAAAAGCTGATATTTTTGATTTGCCGCAGAAATATGCAGGCACTTTCGATTTTGTTTTGGAATATACTGCCTATTGTGCAATCGATCCGGTACGGCGGGACGAGTACGTAGATTCCGTGTACCGCATACTTAGGCCCAACGGATATTTGATCGGTTTATTTTTTCCTACGGACGGACGCCCCGGCGGGCCGCCGTTTGCGATTCGTTATGAAGAAATTGATGAGAAATTTTTGAAAAATTTTTCGGTAGTTTTTGACGAAATTCCAGAGGATTCGGTTGCTAAAAGACTGGGAAAGGAGAGATTTGTCATACTTCAAAAAAAATAAGATGTGGATTTTGATGCTCGGTTGTATTTCCTGCCGGCCTGCTATGACCGGCGAAGAAACAAAACTCGTTGATCTTATCCGGTATCAGCAGAAACTCAGGCCGAAATTTGAAATTCAGGATGCATATAAATTGCTGTATCAGGGAAATCTGGGAATCGACCATATCATGAGCGATACCGTGGCGGCAAAAGAGTATCTTGAATATGAGATGTCTTCCATACTGGAATCGGAGTTTCCGGGTGAGCAGCTCATTGAAAACATCTCCACGGACACCACCATTGTAAGGATCAATCTTCGTCCTTTTAAACGACTGGGTTTAGACACGGAAAAACTGTGGCGAACTTTGGTTTTTTCGTCGGCGCATTATCCCAAAGTTGAGGAAAAGTTCACTCACGCATGGGTTTTATTTGTAAAGTTGTGCGAAAAAAGAGTATTGTCATTTGACAACGACAAGGTCAGGCTTTTTGACGAACAAATGAGGGCTAACAACTACCGAAGCGCCCATCATTCCAACGAATATATGGATACTTATAAGCCCGCATACAGAGTTGTTTTGCTTCGCGAATTTGAAAATTTGTTTCACTTACCTAATTATTAATCCGAGAGGAATAGCGTGGAAGAAGAGTTACTTAAAATCCGGCGTGAAAAATTAGACAAATTACGCGACATGTCGATCGAGCCTTATCCGTATAAATTTGAGCGGCAGTATTTTTCTAAAGAATTGCTGGACAAATTTGAATCCCTCGGCGTGAAAGATGACTCGCAGTTGGAAAGTCCGGACGCCGTACGCGTGCAGGTCTGCGGGCGCATCATGTCGCTGAGAAGTAAGGGCAAGACGGCGTTCGCGCATGTTATGGATCCGCACGGTAAAATTCAGATCTATGCGCGTAAAGATGCACTGGGCGAAAAAATGTACGAGGCGTTTAGTAAACTGTTTGATCTCGGGGACATAATCGGCGTTAAAGGAATTTTGTTTAAGACGCATACGGGCGAGATCACGATTAAGGCGGAAGAGATTACGCTGTTGTGCAAGAGTTTGCGTTATTTGCCGGCAGGTAAAGAAAAAATTCTTGATGACGGAACGGTCCAAAGATACAGCGACGTGGAAGACAAAGAATTCCGTTACCGACAGCGGTATGCGGATATGATCATGCACCCGGACGTGCGGGAAGTATTTGTCAAGCGAAGCAAGATCATTTCCGCTATTCGTCAATTCCTCGATCGGCGCAACTACCTTGAGGTTGAGACGCCCATCCTGCAACCGCTGTACGGAGGCGCTTCGGCACGGCCTTTTCTGACGCACCACAACGCGCTCGACATTAAATTATATATGCGGATCGCCCTGGAATTGTATTTGAAGCGGCTCATTGTAGGCGGATGCGAACGCGTCTATGAGATATCGAAAATTTTCCGGAATGAAGGCATGGACCGTTTCCATAATCCGGAATTTACCATGCTGGAATTTTACGAAGCGTATGCGGACTTTTATGATCTGATGACGCTGACGGAAGAGATGCTGGCGTTCGTTTGCCGGGAAGTCAACGGATCGACGCAGTTTGAAACGATGGGACATTTGGTGAATTTTGCTCCTCCGTATGAACGCCTGAGCATGTTCGATGCGATCAAAAAATTCACGCAACTGGATGTCAGTGAGATGAATGAAGAATCGCTGCGTACGGAATGCCGAAAGATGGAAATTCCGCTTGACAAATCGTGGGATCGTGGCAAGATCATCGACGAGATATTCAGTGCAAAAGTGCAGGAACATTTAATTCAGCCCGTTTTCATTATGGAACAGCCGATTGAAATCTCGCCGCTTGCGAAAAAACATCGTTCCAAAAAAGGCGTGGTCGAGCGTTTCGAATTATTTATTCTGGGAAGTGAAGTCGCAAACGCCTTCAGCGAATTAAACGATCCGATCGACCAACGCGAACGTTTTGAGGCTCAAATGGGCCTGCGCGCGCGCGGGGATGACGAGGCCCAAATGCTGGACGAAGATTTTCTAAGGGCGATCGAGTACGGAATGCCGCCCACGGCAGGTGAGGGAATCGGGATCGATCGTTTGGTTATGATGATGACCAATCAGGAATCGATACGCGACGTACTCTTTTTTCCGACTATGCGCCCCGAGTAGTTTGACGCAAATAACCCAAAAGGAAAAAGAACTTTTAATAAACTTTGGTTCACCTACATTACAATTCAGAAAGTCTATTTTAAACAAAAATAATTCTGTGCTTTTTGTGTCTTTTCTGGCTAATATAGATTATGGCATTTTTTAAAAAAATCATCGTTACTATAGCGGAATTTCTATTTATCGACAAATTCGGTAAAAAGGTGTTGACTTTTTTTTCCGGAATGGGCGAATCGATTATTTTGTTTTATTTCGCAGTCAAGAATTTGCGCTATGTGCATCGCGACCGGAAGCTTGTATTGGAACAAATGGTGATCGTGGGTTTTAATTCGATCCCGCTCGTCATTGTGTCCGCAACGTTTGCTGGAATGGTCAGCGCCGTACAAGCAGGTTATCAATTGCAGGGATTCGGATCGCCTAATTTGTTTCTCGGTTCCGCGACTTCCCGCGCTATTACGACGGAACTGGCGCCTGTGTTGACGGGATTGGTTTTGTCCGGGAGATTTGGCGCGTCGATAGCCGCGGAGATCGGCACGATGAAAGTGACGGAACAGATTGACGCGTTGGAAACGCTGGCGATTGATCCGATCCGTTATCTTGCTACTCCAAGATTGCTCGCGGGTATTATCATGATGCCGGTTCTCATTGTCATTGCCGACTTTATAGCCATCGGCGGATCCATGTTCATCGGGTACATATCGATGGATGTAGCTCCTCAGGCTTTTTTTGCCAGCGTTCAACGATTCATGGAGGTTAGAGATTTAATGGCCGGTATCGTTAAAGCATTTCTCTTTGGCACATCTACGGCGCTCATCGGTTGTTACGTTGGATTCTCCACCGAAGGCGGAGCTGAAGGAGTAGGACAGGCAACGATACGCGCGTTCGTATTATCGTCGGCTGCGATACTGGTTAATGATTACGTAGTCGCTTCGATATTTTTCTTATAAAGTAACTATTCAACATTCGAGATTTTATGCCACTAAGACACTAAGACACGAAAAATCACAAAGAAGTATAGGTTCTTTCTTCGTGTAACTTTGTGATTTCGTGCCTAGGTGGCAATTCTTAAGGTATTATGATCCAGATCAGCAATCTTCACAAATCGTTTCGCGATAAGCATATATTAAGCGGCGTAAACCTTGACATTGAGACGGGTAAAATTACTACCATCATCGGCCGCTCGGGATGTGGAAAAAGCGTATTGCTAAAACATGTCGTAGCTTTGCTCAGGCCGGACAGAGGTAAAGTGATAGTGGAAGGTGAAAACCTCAGCGACATGTCGTCATCGGAACTTTTTGAGATACGAAAAAAAATGGGTCTTGTTTTCCAGAACGGAGCATTGTTTGATTCCATGAATGTCGATGAAAATGTCGGGCTTGGCTTGCGTGAACACACGAAGTTGTCCGAAAAGGAAATCGGGGAAAAAATTACGCGGCTCCTGGATATGGTAGGTTTGCCCGGCATTGAAAAATATAAGCCGTCCGAACTCTCCGGCGGCATGAAAAAACGCGTAAGCCTGGCTCGCGCGCTTGCCATGGAACCGAAATTTGTGCTGTATGACGAACCTACCACCGGACTTGATCCCATCATGGCTGCGATCATTGACGATCTCATCATTCGACTCAATACGGAACTCAACATCACATCCATCGTCGTAACGCATGATATGCACAGCGTTTACGAGATCTCCGACCGCGTTGCCATGCTCCATTATGGCGTAGTACGATTTTGCGGCAGCACAGATGAACTCAGAAATACGACCGATCCCGTAGTTCGTCAGTTCATCGAAGGTAAAATCGAAGGTCCGATTCAGCCCGTTTTGAAAGACGGAAGGTAAATATTTTCAACTTCTGTTCGCGGTTCGTTCCCCATTTTTCTCCCGCTATTGCATTTTTCAACACTTTTCTATCCTCAATTTCTGTAACTCTATTCCACATCTGCACTTTTTCATTCGATTAAAACCATATTATTTATCATGTCAAAACATGACCTACGTCAGCGTTTTTCGGATAAACATTTCTTACATTATGCTGGTAAGTAACATAGTTATAGGAGAAAATAGCATGTCGAAATATAAAATTGCGTGGCTTCCGGGGGACGGAGTAGGAATTGAGGTTTTGGAAGCCGCAAAAATCGTTTTGGATAAACTGAAATTAGACGCGGAATACATTCACGGCGATATAGGGTGGGAATTCTGGTGTCAGGAAGGTGACGCACTGCCGCAAAGAACCGTGGATCTGCTGTATGAAGTAGACGCGGCGATGTTTGGCGCGATCACTTCGAAACCGGTCAAAGATGCAGAAGCGGAATTAGCAAAGGATTTAAAAGGCAAAGGGCTGATCTACCGTTCGCCGATTGTCCGTATGCGCCAAACATTTGATCTTTACACGTGCTTGAGGCCGTGCAAAGCCTATCCCGGAAATCCTTTGAACTTCAAAGAAAACATAGATATGGTCATTTTCCGTGAAAATACGGAAGACCTGTACGCGGGCGTGGAATTCAATCCCGTTCCGCCCACGTTGTCTGTCACGCTGTCTAACTTATCAAAGAATTTTGCGCCATTTAAGAATCTAAAGCCCGATGAGTATGCGGTCTCCTGCAAGATTAACACAAAAAAGGGTTCCGAACGAATTATTCGCGCGGCGTTTGAATTTGCACGTGAATTTAAACGCAAAAAAGTGACGGTTGTTCATAAAGCGAATGTCGTAAGGGCAACGGACGGCTTATTTTTTGATATTGCAAAATCGGTGGCAAAAGAGTACCCGGAAATTCAAATGGACGATGCCAATATTGACGCTATGACTATGTGGCTTTTGAAAAATCCGCTGAGTTATGACGTCCTGGTTGCGCCGAATCTTTACGGCGATGTGATCTCGGATCTCGCGGCGCAGTTGGTCGGGGGATTGGGATTTGGCTGTTCCGGCAATATCGGAAATGATCTCGCCGTATTTGAACCGAGTCACGGCTCCGCTCCAAAATACGCCGGTATGTATAAAGTCAATCCGATCGCCACGATTCTCGCGGCGAAAATGATGCTCGATTGGCTTGGCGAAACTAAGATGGGCGAGAAGCTGGAGAAAGCAACGGCGGAAGTGATTCGTGAAGGTAAAGTTCGCACCTACGATATGGGCGGGACCGCTAAGACGCTCGATATTGCGAATGCGGTTGCGGAGAAATTGTGATTTGTTAATGTGAAGTGATTTAAGAATGAAGATCAACGATTTTTGATTTACGATTAAATGAAAAAATTGGAAAAGGATCGCAAATCTAAAATCTTCAATCCTTGTTCTTAGATCATTCTATGACCAATTGGCAAAATACCAGACAAGGAAAAAAATTGAGTCAGATCCTGTTACATGATGTCGGAGCGAGAGACGGACTGCAGATGGAAAAGCAGGTAGTTCCGACAGAGCAAAAAATAAAATGGATTGAAGGGCTGATACTGGCCGGAATGGATATTATTCAGGTCGGATCCTTTGTTCATCCCACGAAAGTTCCACAAATGGCGGATACCGACGCGCTCTTCAAACATTTTATGTTACCCGAGAATAGACCGGAACGAACCGTGCTTTCCTGTCTTGTTCTGAATGAAAAAGGACTTGAGCGCGCATTGGCTGCTGGGGCAGACATGATTTGTATGGGCGTTTCGGCCAGCGAAACGCATAGTCAGAAAAATACCGGTATGGCGATAGCCGATGCGACGCAGCGAATAATAGCCATGGCAAAACTGGCGGTACATGAAAAGAAAAGAGTACAGGTTTCCGTGCAATCGGCATTCGGCTGCGGATATGAAGGGCATGTTCCGGCGGAACGGGTTTTGGGAATCGTTCAGCGTTTTTTTGACGAAGGGTTAACCACGATCAGTCTCGCCGATACGGCCGGCCATGCGACGCCGGATCAGGTAGAACGTTATTTTTCTATTATTCGCGCCGTTGATGAAAAGATTCATCTGGCTTGTCACTTTCACAATACGTACGGACTGGCGTTGGCAAATTGTCATGCCGCGATGAAAGTGGGTGTGTTGTATTTCGAATCTTCATTTGCCGGATTGGGAGGATGTCCTTTTACGGCGATTGCAGGCGGGAATGTGTGCACCGAAGATCTGGTGCACATGATTCAAAAAATGAATATGCGCCAGGACATCAAACTGGACACGCTCATCGCCATTGCAAATGATGCGTCTGTATATTTTAGACGGGATATGCCGGGAACGGTTTATAAAACGGGACCGATCGGAAATAAGGAATTAAAACGATTATCGCAAGAAAAGCATGGATCAATGAAAAACACTTAACAAAAAATGAATAATAACGAAGGTTAAGATGTATCAATTTTAAGAGTTTCTTGTTTTATGTTTAGTGTATTTCAATAAGAGTTTGGCAAAAAAAAGAAGAAATAATCAGAAATGAAATTACTGAAAGACATACGCGTATTAGACTTAACCAATGTGTTATCTGGGCCTTTCGCGACGCTGCACTTGTCCTTGCTTGGCGCGGAGGTCATTAAAATAGAAAATCCGGAAGACGGCGATCTCGCGCGTAAATTGGGCAATGTTCCTGAACTCAATGAGAAACTCATGGGAACCAGTTTTCTCGCTCAAAACGCCAATAAAAAATCCGTCACGCTGAATCTGAAAGACGAGAAGGCCAAAGAGATATTTCTGAAATTAGTGAAAACGGCCGACGTAGTCGTCGAAAATTTTCGTCCCGGAGTGATGGATAGACTGGGCATCGGATATAAAGAATTGAAAAAAATTAATTCCAAAATCGTGTTCTGCGCCATTTCCGGGTTTGGACAAACCGGCCCGGACGCTATGAAGCCGGCATATGATCAGATCATTCAGGGGCTGAGCGGAGTCATGGCAGTCAACGGGGATGAAAGGTTAAATCCTCTGCGTTGCGGTTTTCCCGTCTGCGATACCGTCGGGGGACTCAACGCGGCGTTTGCGATCATGGCGGCGTTGTATTCCCGTGAAAAAAGCGGTGAAGGCCAGTTCATCGACATTGCATTGCTCGACTCGATCATGCCGCTGATGGGATGGGTTGCCGCGAATCTGCTGATCGGGCATCAACCTCCGACGTTATTGGGCAATGATAATATGACCGCAGCTCCGTCCGGAACGTTTGCAACCAAAGACGGCAGTATCAATATTGCGGCAAATAAGCAGGAACAATGGGAAGCCGTTGCTGACGAATTGGGTTTGCATGAACTTAAATCCGATCCGCGATTTCAAAAACGCGATGCTAGAAAAAAGAACCGTAAAGAATTGACGCCATTACTCGAGGAAAAATTAAAACTCAATTCCACGTCGCATTGGGTGAAAATATTAAATAAGCGCGGAGTGCCGTCGGGTGAAATTCTTTCATTGGCTGATGCGCTTGATACGCCGCA
Source organism: bacterium (assembly GCA_008933615.1). Taxonomy (NCBI): domain Bacteria; species bacterium. Next base: position 27,389 of record WBUR01000046.1, read on the forward strand.
GGTTAAACATCGTAAAACTATTGAAACTATCCGCGCGGAGGGAATCGGCGAACTCAAACTATTTAATTTAACGGCAAAATTTGAAAACGACACTGGCGCCGTCGAGTTACCGCCGCCGAAGCTTTCTGAACACACGGATGAAATATTAACGGGAGCGGGATATTCACGCGCGGAGATAGATTTATTCAGAGAAAAAGGGATCATTTAAGTTTGAATAGGAGGATGTCATGGGCATGACCATTGTAGAAAAAATATTAGCGCGGGCGTCCGATCAGCCGTTCGTCAAGGCCGGCGATGTCGTCGAGGCAAAAGTGGATCTTGCCATGTCGCATGAGAATGCCGCATTGGTGATCAATCAATTTCACGAAGTTTATAAAGGCACCGGCATTGATGCGAATGTGTGGGATCCTTCAAAAATAGCCATCATACTGGATCACCGTGTTCCTGCGGAAAGCGCCAAGACGGCGACCAATCAGAAAAAAGTTCGCGAGTTCGTCGCAAAACAAGGCATCAAGAAATTTCATGATATCCGCGGCGATGAAGGAGGTATTTGTCATCAAATTCTTCCGGAAAACGGATATGTGAGGCCCGGTTATCTTGTGGTTGGAACGGACAGCCACACCACGACTCATGGGGCTTTAGGGGCATTGGCCTTCGGGATTGGCGCGACGGATATGGCCGCTGTCTGGACGTTGGGTTCTGTGCTCAACGTAGAAGTTCCGGCCACGATCAAAGTCGTTGTAACCGGAAAGTTTCAGCCGCACGTGTCGCCGAAAGACCTTATTTTGCACATTATCGGACGAATATCCGCCGAGGGCGCTAACTTCAAAGTGATCGAATTTCACGGCGAAACGATCCGGCACATGAATACGTCGGGCCGATTGGTTTTATGCAACATGTCCGTGGAGGCCGGTGCCACGTCCGGTATTGTTCCCGCTGACAAAGAAACCGTGCGTTATCTCATGGGCCACGCCGGAGTGACGGATGAAATTGAAATTATGCAGCCCGATGCGGATGCGGAATACGATCAGATCGTTGAAGTTGACATCACTCGGCTGACTCCGCAAATCGCATGCCCGCACACGGTGGACAACGTGATCCCGATCTATTCCACCGAAGGCAAAAAAGTTCACCAGATCGTGGTGGGTTCCTGCACGAACGGGCGAATCGATGATCTTGAAATTGCCGCAAAAACACTGAAAGGCCATCGTATAGCCAAAGACGTTCGCATGCTGGTATTTCCTGCGTCATGGCGAATTTACAAAGAAGCATTAAAAAAAGGATATATTTCGTCTCTTATCGATGCGGGCGCCGTGGTGATGAATCCCGGGTGCGGCTGCTGTCTGGGTGTGCATGAAGGCGCGCTCGGCGACGGGGAGGTCGCGCTGTCGACGACCAATCGTAATTTTAAAGGACGGATGGGAAATCCGGGCGCGGAAGTTTACCTTTGTTCCCCGGCAGTTGCTGCCGCGAGCGCTTTAACCGGATTTATTACCGATCCGAGAAATGGAGAAGAATTATGAAAGTAGTCATTAAACTCGGCGATGATGTGTCGACGGACGCCATTTATCCGGGCCGCTTTATGGCAACCGTTTTACCTAATGAAACGCCGCAATTTGCATTTGCCGACCATTCGGATTTTAATTCCAAACTTAAGCGGAACGAGATACCTGCGGGCAGCATCCTGATCGCCGGAAAAAATTTCGGCTGCGGTTCGTCACGGGAACAGGCAGCGTCATGCCTTCGCGGTTACGAACTGGCGGTGATAGCAAGAAGTTTCGGCCGTATTTTTCTGCAGAATGCGATCAACCTGGGGCTTCGTGTTATAGTG